>JAATFM010000215.1 GCA_015655195.1 Terriglobales bacterium | reverse complement strand
GCGGATGGAATTTGCCGCGGCTGGCCGCTTTCTCCGTCGCCCTCGATGCGGAATTTGTGAATCATGGTATCGAGGTTGCGGGCGAGGCCGGCGAGATCGTCAACGGCTGCAACAACATCCTCCGAGCCGCGCGAGCTTTCCACTGCCAGCCGGGCAATCTGGCTGGCGGACTCGGAGATCTCGCCGGCGGCGGAGGTCTGTTCGGCCGTGGCCGTGGCAATCAACTGAACCTTGTGCTCGACCTCGCGCGAGGATTCGAGAATGTCGGAGAGGCTCTTTTGCGCCGAGGCGGTTTCTTGCATGCCGTTCTCTACCGTTTCGCGGCTGTCTTCCATCAGGGTGGCGGCGGAGCCAATCTCCTGCTGAATGCGGGCAATCGTCTGCCCGATCTCGGCCGTGGCCGCCTGCGTACGCTCGGCCAAACGCCGCACCTCGCTGGCCACCACTGCAAAGCCGCGCCCGGCCTCGCCGGAGCGTGCCGCCTCTATCGTGGCGTTCAGCGCCAGTACGTGCGTCTGTTGGCTGATCCCCTGAATGACGCCGAGAACTTTGCTGATCTCGACCGAACTCTCCGAGAGCCGCTGCATCTTGCCGGAGACCCCGGCGGCTGCGGCTACAACCTTCTCCATGCTGCGGGATGCCGCGTGCATGACTTCGCCGCCCTGCTCGGCAATCTCGGCGGAGCCGCGGCTGGCGCTTGCCGCCTGTTCCGCGTTGCGGCTGATTTCGCCAATCGTAGCCGTCATCTCCTGTGCCGCGGCTGCAATCTGGCCTGTCTGCACGGATTGCGCCTGGGCATTCGTCGAGGTTTGCATGGCCCGCGCGCTCACCCGCGCCGTAGTTTCAGAGATCGTATCGGCTGCCTCGGAAACCGAGCCGAAGACCTCTCGCATGGTTCTGGCACAGGTGTTGAGGGCGCGGCCCAGCCGCCCCAGCTCATCCTTGCCGCTGGCATCGATGTGCGCGGTCAGGTCGCGTTCGGCGAGGCGTTCCAGAGCGGCGATGCCGACTTCGATTCGAGGAACGATCAGCATCGCGAGGATTTCTCCCGTCCCCGCGCAGCACAGACCGATGAACAGATTGACCGCGAGATTCACCCATGTTGCGCGCGTGGCGGCCGCTGCAATCGCGGGCTGGCCTGCCGCCGCGCTGCGCAGGGCGATGTCGTGCAGGGTGAAGTAAACGTAGTTGCCCAGAATGGCGCAGAGGAAGCAGAGAAACCCGAAGGCGTAATAGAACTTATGAGCTACAGGAACATCGCGAAGACGGAACAAGGGACGGCCTCTTTTCGGGAACTGCACCGTCCTCCGTTATCGGCTCCGCGACGGACATTCTTGAGGGGTGGGCGTGATAGCACTCACAAAACAGGGCGGGTGGAGCACTCCGGCGAGGAATAGGCGCGTGGCGGGCTTTCGCAAAGACGCGTCTAACGGGAGCCCGCCATATTGGGGTGTGCGGGGAATATCAAGAGATGGAGAACGAGGGACGGTTGGCGCTGAAGGGTTGCAATACCTTGGAACGCTTTAACAGCCGAAGCTCCTTGCCGGAGAGCCCAAGCTGGAAGAGAGGCGGAACGATGCGAAGTCGGCGTCGGGCATAGGGTCATTGATATTTTGAATGCTTTTTCTCAGCTTTTGCTCATGTTCTTGCCAAATCGGTCGATATATCCCTCAGATGCGCAACCGCGCTCGGGGATTTTCTAATGGAACTCTCATGGATTGCACTTCGTAAGAAGGCTGGCAGCCTTGCCGCGCTGGCCCTTTTGGCTCTTGTCGCGGTCTCCGCTCGTGCCGATGAGCGAGCGGTGAAGTCGCGTGTGGAGCCTATCTATCCTGAACTGGCCAAACGCATGAAAATTTCGGGCCCTGTCAATATGGAGGCCACCGTGGACGCCAACGGCAAGGTAACGGATGTGAAAACGACAAGCGGCAATCATCTGTTGGCCGGCGCGGCGGAAGACGCAGTGCGCAAGTGGAAGTTTGTTTCAGGCGACGGCACGGCGGTGGTTCACGTGGAGATTAACTTTAAGATGCAGCAGTAAAACGAAAGTGGAAGAACGCAAAATTGCGGATTGAGAAGGCGAGCCTTAAGGCTCGCCTTCTTTTTTGAATCCGCCATTGCCGCACAGAAGCACAAAGGGTGGAAGCCTGTCGATACACCGCCAAGAAGTGGAAGCTGCTTCCTGGGAGCCGGCAGGATCGTGCCTGTCCCAAAGCCGATGCAAAGGAGCCTGCTCTAACCGGTGGAGTTTTGCGCATCTGCGCTGGGAGGGATGGCGGTGCAACGAAAAAGCCCGGAACCTGTGGTCCGGGCTTTTTGAATATGGGCCTTTTGTACTGGAGAGAGGATCTCAGGCGCGGGCGGTCCGGGGGACAAGCTGCTGCCGGGATTCACTGAAGTGGCCTCCCTTTTGAATGTCGCCGCTGAGGTGGAACTGCTTAATCATCTCATCCAACTCGCTGGCCAGCTTGGAGAGATCGCGCAGGGATACGACGGTTTCTTCGAGGCTGCGCGAGTTTTCGACGGCGAGCGTGGAGATTGCGCCGGCGGAAGCGGAGATTTCACCGGCAGCGGAGGTCTGCTGAGTGGCTGCGGCGGCGATGAGCTGAATCTGCTGTTCGACCTCGCGCGAGGAGACGATGATCTCTTCGAGGCTCTTGCGGGCGCGCCTGGTTTCGCCGAGGCCGGTTTCGACGGTAGTTTTGCTTTCTTCCATCACTTCGAGCGTGGAGCGGGTTTCGGCCTGGATGCTCTGGATGGTAGTGGCGATTTCTTCGGTGGCGTCCTTGGTGCGCTCGGCGAGGCGGCGCACCTCGCCGGCGACGACGGCGAAGCCTCGGCCGTGCTCGCCGGCCCGGGCGGCTTCGATGGCTGCGTTGAGGGCCAGCAGGTTGGTTTGCTCGCTGATCTCCTGGATGACGCTGACGACCTTGCCGATTTCTCCCGAGCGCTGGGCAAGGGAGTTCATCTTTTCCGCGACCGAGCCGGTAGCTCTCGAAATCTTCTCCATGGTGTGCGCGGCGGCCTGCATGACGGCTCCGCCCTGGTCGGCGGTTTCGGCGGAGACGCGGCTGGCATTGGCGGCGTGTTCGGCGTTCTTGCCGATCTCGCCGATGGTGGCGGTCATCTCCTGTGCGGCGGCGGCGATTTGGTTGGTCTGGCTGGATTGTGTTTTCGCGTTGCCGGAGACCTGGACGGATTTGGCGCTGATCTCGTTGGTGGCGCTGGTGAGCGTCTCCGCGCCGTTGGCCACGGCGCTCAGAACGGCGTGCATGGATTCCACGCAGGTGTTGAGCGCTGCGCCAAGGCGCCCGATCTCGTCTGAGCCGTCGAGTTCGGCATGGACGGTCAGGTCCTTTTCGGCCATTTGTTCCAGTGCGGCGATTCCGGTGGCGATGCGCGGAGCGATGAGGACAGTGAGGAGGCGGCCAATGATGCCGCAGAGGCCGGCGATGAAGATCGTGATCCCGAGATTGATCCAGATGGAGCGCCCGATGATTGCGGAGGCGCTATGAACGCTCCTGGCGCCGGTGTCGACGGCGAGGAGAAGATCGTTTTCACCGTCCTTGAGCGCGGCGTCATAGAGGCTGTTGGTGGCGTCGGAGGTGAGAATGTCGAGTCCGTCGGCGGTGTTTTTGGCCACGAGCAGAGCCACGCCCTTGTCGCTGGCGACCATGTACTTCTGCCAGTTCGTTTTGAAGTTCTGAAAGAGCGCGCGCTCGTCGGAGGAGGCGATCACCGGTTCGTACTTCCGTGACGCATCGTCCAACTGGTCGAGCGCCGCCTTGCGCCGGGCCGTGTGCTCGTCGGTGCAGGAGGTGCTCTGGCAGAGCAGGATGTCCAGATCGGCGCGGCGGACCATATCCATGGCGGCGCGTATGCGGCCCACCTGCACCACGGCGGGAAAGGAGTGCTCGCTCACCTGCAGGTTGCGGGCTTCAATGGCGCGGAGGGTGAAGTACGTGTAGTTGCCCAGCAGAATGCAGAGCCCACAGACAGTACCGAAGGCGTAATTGAATTTGTGAGAGACAGGGAGATCGCGAAGGTTAAGCATACGGGTGGCCCTTTCTGGGGGAACATTTCTTTATCGGCGCTGTGATGGCTGACTTGAGAGCCGTTCTGCGGGCAGGCCCCGGAATCGTCTGGCGGTTGGGAGAGGTGGCCGTTTCGGTGTGCGGATGCCGTCTGGCGCATCCATATCATCGACGGCGCAAATTCTGCGTCCTAGGCTGAAAACATGGAATTCAAGGTAATGGAGCTGGAGCGCAAGCCGGTTGAGTTTGACCTCCGGTTTGAGCCGGGTGCGGTTGACTACGGCAACGAGGCCGCGCAGACCGGGCCGCTCAAGACGGCGGGATTTGCCACGGTGCTGCACGAGCACCGCGGACCCAAGGAAATTGTGGCCGACATCCGGCTGCGGGGGAACTTTACAGGCGACTTCGAAGCGCTGTGACGCTCCCTTCGCCTACCAGCGGGTTACGTTGAGCTGGATCGTCGTCGAGGCGATTTGTGTTCCCACTGTTGCGGTTACCGTGACCGGGTACGTGTTTTGCGAAGAGCCGCGCACGGTCAGGTTGCTGCATCCGTTTACGGCTAGCGAGCCGAGCAGAAAAGCCGCCGCGGCAAAATACCGCAGCCGCTTTTTGCCGCGCTTTGCCGCCGGCAGCAGAAGCCAGGGCAGCGCGAGCGCGTAGAGCGATGAAAATCGCGAGGGCGTGCGTGGAACCGGCAGGCTGACAGACTCCGCTTGATCCATCGCGATCTGGAGCGTTGTGTATTGCGTATCGGGCGGTGTGGGGGCGGTGAGCGGGTTGAAGAGGCACGTCGCTCCGGCCGGAAGCCCGGAGCAGGAGAACCGCATCGCCCCGTCCAAAAGATTGAAGTTTGTCGTCGTCAGCATGGAGACGTTGGAGACGCCTGAGTCCGTTATGGTCAGGGACGTCGGATTGGCCGTCAGCGTCGGAATGGGGGCCGGGGCGATGGTGATCGAGAGCGCCGCGCTGGCGGTTTCAGGCGTCTCCTCTGAGTCTTTCACTGTGACAGCGAAGTTCTCCGTGCCGCTGGCGGTCGGCGTGCCGGAGATGGCTCCGGTGGCTGGATTGAGGGCGAGGCCGTCGGGAAGATTGCCCGAGCTTGTGTTCCACGTGTAAGGGCTAACGCCGCCGGTCGCGGTCAGTGTGGCCGAGTACGGCACGCCGACGGTCCCGTTGGGCAGGGAGATGGTGGCAATCGCCAGCGGGGAAATTCCAACAGCCAGCGGCGCGGAACCCATCTCAATCCCGCCGCAGGTCAGGATGTAGACGTAGGTGCCTTCTTCGGTAGGAGTGATGGTGACGTTGCCAGAGTAAGCTCCGCCGGAAATCGTGCCCGTCTGCAATCCAGTCCACGTACCCGCACCAGCAGGAGAACCCTGAACCGAGGCAAAACACTGCTGCATCGTTGTCGAAAAGCCGTTCAGGACCTTCCAACTGAGATGGGCCGGCGTGTTCACCGGCACCTGGCTTTGCTCAAAGGCCATCTCGATAGGGCCGGGTAGGCCCTCATTCATGGAAAGCTCGTAGACAGCGCCGTCCCAATCGTGGGCATTCCCAACGCTCGCCGAGGTTCCATAAAAGTTTCCATCGTTGGCCTGCAACAGGCCGCCCGCGTCGCCGTCGAGTTCTAGATTGCCGGTCAGGGCGGCGAGTATGGTGAAGTTGGAGCCGTCGGGATTGAGCGAAAAGATAGCGGAGCAGCCGCTTGTGTTGTTGCAGAAGGTGCCCCCACTGAACGACGTTCCATACAGGCGGCCATCACTTGCAAGGAACAGGTTGCCGGCGGGAACCTCGCCGTCCTGTTCGTTTTCAAAGGAGTGGAGAAGGGAAAAGCTGCCTGTCGGCGTGACAGAGAAGATTGCCCCGCAGCCGGTGCCGAGGATATCGCAATTTGTTATACCTCCGCCAATTTCCGTTACCCCCACCAGGGTTCCGCTTGCGGTCTCTACCAGCCCGGATGAGGGCTGGGCTCCGTCACTGCCGGAAAATGTGTGTAGCACCGTAAATTTTCCTGCTGGCGTGATTTGAAAGACTGTTCCCAAACCATTGGCTCCGCCGCCTTTGGCCGCGCCGTAGAAATTGCCGTCGCTGGCCTGCAGGAGAGCTGTGATGGGCAGCGCTCCGTCGGTTGGGCCGTTCAGCGCATAGAGCTGAGCGTAGGCTCCCGTGGACGAGATGCGGAAGATGGTTCCGTCACCGTTGGTATCGCCGCCATCGCTGGTTACACCGTAGAAATTCCCATCACTTCCCAGAACCAGACCTGCCTCTGGATGGCTGCCGTCGCTTCCTCCCTGAAAGTTATAGAGCGTGGTAAAGGTGCCGTCGAGGGAGAAGCGGAAAACCGTGCCGCATCCGGACGCCGTACACGCGCTGCCGCCATATTGTGCTGTTCCATAGAGATTTCCATCCGGCCCCTCGACAAGCTGGCCTGCGGGAGTGCCACCGTCCTTTCCGGCAAAGTGGTAAAGGGTGGCGAACTGACGCGAGCCATACGATTGGATTTGGAAGACGGCTCCCGCGCTGGGCAATCCAGTGCTCGTGTTTCCATAAATCGTGGTCGTGCCGTAGAGGTTCCCATCGCTCGCCTGCATCAACGCAGCGAGAGGGAAGATGCCATCCGAGTTGTTGATGTCGAAGGTGTGGAGTGTGGTGACAGTCTGCGCGGCAGCCGCGTTCCAGCAGAAGCCGAGGAGCATCCAGAGAGCGAGCTTACGCAGCATGGGAACCTTACCTGTTCTATGGGCCTGTTCTGATGCCAGTTATTCGGATGGACTGGATCTGCCCGGCAAAAGTTTTCGGACTCCAAGGAATTTCTGTCGCAATTCTATCGGAGGAAAGCAGCGGACAAAGGCGGCACGTGGCGATTGTGGTGCGTTTGGCGGGCTGGCGCATCCATATCATTGACGGCGCAAATTCTGCGTCTTAGGCTGAAAATATGGAATTCAAGGTAGTGGAGCTGGAGCGCGAGCCGATTGAGTTCGACCTCCAGTTTGCGCCGGGTGCAATTGACTACGGCGATGAGGCTGCGCAGGTCGGGCCGCTCAAGACGGCGGGGCTGGCCGAAGTGCTGCACGAGCATCGCGGACCCAAGGAAATTGTCGCTGACATCCGGCTGCGGGGAAACTTCTCGGGTGACTTCGAGGCTTCCTGCGCCCGGTGCGTGGAGCCGGTGGGAACGACCCTGAGCGGGGATTTCGACCTGATTTTCCGGCCCGCGGATGTCGATTCCAGCTCGTCGGAACGTTCTATTACTGCGGACGAGACGGAAATCGGGTATTATCAAAAGGACAGTCTGTTGCTTGAGGATGTGCTGCGGGAGCAGGTGCTTTTGGCCCTGCCGGCGCGGATGCTGTGCAAGCCCGACTGCAAGGGACTTTGCCCGCGCTGCGGCCAGAACCGCAATACCGAGGCGTGTACCTGCGAGGATGCTGTAAAAGATCCCCGCTGGGAGGCGCTGGCCGGACTCCGCGGCAGGATAAAGTCCTGAAAAGACTGAATTTTTAGCGAATTTTGGGTGTTCCCCTGATCGGATGCCCCGCCTTCGCCGCGCCTTTGTTTTTGCGGCTAAAGGTGGGAGAGAATAGCCGAGGGCTGGACACGAAAGGAATTGCATCATGCCTAATCCGAAACGGCGCCACTCCACGCGCCGCACTGCAAACCGCCGCGCCCATGACTTTCTGACCGCCACGGGCCTCTCCGAGTGCCCGGTCTGTCACGAGAAGAAGCTGCCGCACCGCGCCTGCCCCAAGTGTGGGGAGTACAAAGGCCGGCAGGTTCTGGAAGTGAAGGAAGCAGCCAAGTAAGGCACGCGCAATCTGGAGCTCCAGCAAGCACGTATGCTCATCGACATCGTTCTAGACGCGTTTGGTTCCGACAAGGCTCCCGAGCCTGAGATTCGCGGAGCCATCCTTGCCTGCCGCGCCCTGCCTGTGCGGGTGCACCTGGTGGGCGCGGAGCCTGAGCTGCGCGATCTGCTCGACGAGCACCTCGAAAACGAAGACCTGCCTATCGTCATCCACCACGCCAGCGAGCGGATCGGGATGGACGAAAAGGCGGCGCACGCCGTGCGGGCAAAGAAGGACAGCTCCATGCGCGTGGGGCTGAAGCTCGTCCGCGAGCATAAGGCCGCGGGCTTTGTGACGGCGGGCAATACCGGCGCGGCCATGGCAACGGCCAAGATGGTGCTGGGCGCTCTGCCCGGCGTGGACCGTCCGGCTCTGGCGACTCCGATGCCGACCTCGACCGGAAAAAATCCCTGTCTGCTGCTCGATGTGGGCGCGAATGTGGATTGCAAAGCGCACAACCTCGAACAATTTGCCGTGATGGGCGAGATGTACGCCCGCAGCGTGTTGAAGGTGAAGGCTCCGCGGGTGGGGCTGCTCTCCATCGGCGAGGAAGAGACCAAGGGCAACGAGCTGACGCGCGAGGCGACACCGCTGCTCAAGGCGCTGCCGCTCAACTTCATCGGCAACGTGGAGGGGCGCGACATTTTCAACGGCAACGCGGACGTGATCGTCTGCGACGGCTTTGTGGGCAATGTGGCGCTGAAGACCAGCGAGGGAATCGGGCGCTTTGTGCGCGAGGCGCTGCGGGCTTCCTTGAACAGCACGGTGACGGCGAAGGTTGGCGCGCTGCTCTCGCGGCAGGCGTTTAACGATTTCCGCCGCCGCCTCGATTACACCGAGTACGGCGGTGCGATGCTGCTCGGCGTGCGCGGAGTCTGCATCATCGGGCACGGCTCGTCGAACGATAATGCGATCTTTAACGGCATCCGCGTGGCATATGAATTTGCCCGCGGCGGAACGAACGAGAAGATCGAGCGCGAATTTGCCAGCCGCGCGCCGCGGATTACGCATGGCTCCGGCGTCAATTCCAGCCCGGACGCGACGATTCAGTAACGATGCCTGCCGAGCCTCTAAAACCAAATCTTTCTGAAGACTTTCCTGCGATTGCAGAGCTGCTGGCCTGCCCGGCCTGCGGCGGCGAGTTACGGCTCGATGCAAGCAAACTCGTTTGTGCCGACTGCAGGCGGGAATACTCCGTGGTCGATGGAATTCCGATGCTGATTGCGAATCTGTAGGAGAGGCGAGATGTCTGAGATGGAACAATTCGCGGTTGTAGCGCTGCTGCGCGATAAACCCGAGGACAGCCTTGTGCGTGGCCAGGTTGGGACTATCGTGGAGGATCTCGCTCTCGACGTTTATCTTGTCGAGTTCTCCGATGACGAAGGGCGCGCGTATGCTGTGGCGACGTTTCGTTCCGAAGAACTGATTCGCCTCCATCATCGTCCGCTGGGACAGTTGGTATAGCCGGGCTATCCCAGCCAGACGGAACCCTAGAACCTGTAGCGCAGCGCAACCTGCATGAGGCGCGGCGGCATGGCGCTGACGGCCTGCCCAAAGCTGCCGCTCGAAATGTTGCCATCCACCGAGGCGGCTCCGAAAAACTGTGTGTGATTGAAGGCATTGAATGCCTCGGCGCGGAACTCGACGGCGCGGCTGTCTCCCATATTGAAGTCGCGCGAGAGGGTCGCGTCGAGGTTCTCCATTCCCGGACCGGAGAAGAAGCGCCTGCGGGCGCTGCCCATGGTTCCCAGGGCGGGCAGCGTCAGTTGAGTGGCGTCAAAGACCGTTGCGCCGTCGCGCGGGTTGAGGTGAAGGCTGAGCGATTTGCCGCTCCAGTCCGGCGTATCGACGCCGTTGTTATTGATGCCGTTCGGAATCGTTCCCAGCAGCGAAGTGTCATTGTTATTGAGCAGCGTGACCGGCAGGCCCGTGGTAAAGCGCGCGATGCCGGCGATGGCCCATCCGTTTGCCAGCGCGTTTACGGCGCGCGAAGCTCTCAGGCGGGGAACTTCATAGTGAAAGCTGACCACAAAGTTGTGGCGCAGGTCAAAGGCGGAGAGCCCGCGGCTGAGTGAGGGATCGATGGGATTGACCGGCTCGGGCAATCCGGCCGACTGGTCGATGGATTTCGAAAAAGTGTAGCTGGCCAGCAGCTCCAGATTGTGCGAGCGGTGGTTCAGCGTGGCCTCAAAGGCGTTGTAACCGGAGTTGGCAATGGTGCGCTGTAGCTCCACGCTGCCGAAGTCTGGGCCGAAGCCGGTTCGTGCCGCCTGCTCGTTGAACGGCCCGCAGTTCGCTGTGCCGAGGCTGAGGCACAGCGCCGGGTCGGCGGGGTTTGCCTCTTCCAGCACCAGAAGATGATGCGCGCTTGTGCCGACATAGCTCAGCGAGGCCAGCGTTTTCGCGCCGAGCTGCCGCTCGACGCTCAGCATCCAGTGCTGCGCGTAGGGAGTCACATCGCGCGGGTCGACATCGGGAATGCCGACGAGCGGTTCGTATTGGCTCCAGTCCACGTTTGGGTTGGGGTTGGAGCGGCTTGCGCCGAAGGGAACCTTGTCGAGCGGAAAGCGCTGGCTCGCGTCGACGCCGGTAGCAGCTACCGTGAACGGCGATGCGAACAGCGGCGGCGCAGCAGAGGTGTAGGAGAAGCCGTAGGGCGGGTTGGCGCTCATGATACCCGCCGAGAGGCCCTCGTATGCGGTGTAAAAGATTCCGTAGCCGAGCCGGATGCTGGTGTTGCCGGCCCCGCCAAGGAGCTTGCCCAAAAAGCTGCCCTGCGCTGCAGCGGGCGACCACGCGATGCCGGCTCGCGGGGCAAAGTCGTTGCGCGCGGGCGCCAGCGAGCGTGGCACGCCGGGGTCGCCGGGAAAGACCAATCCGCGCGGCGCTCCGGGAAATACCTGCGACTGCTCGCCTTTCACCAGCGTCTGCAACTGATTGAACTTTTCCTGCCATGGGCGGATGCGGTCCCAGCGCACGCCATAGTTGATGGTGAGCTGGCTGGTGGCCTTCCAACTGTCCTGCACAAAGGCGGCCGCGTAGAGGTTCTGGTTGTAGAACCAGTTGGCCTGGCCCTGCGTGTAGCTGGAAGTGACGCCCAGCAGGAAGTCGGCGAAGTCGAGGCCGGTTTCCGTGCCGTTAAAGGTGAAGCTGCCGTTGAACTGTGCGTCGGGGTGTGTGTTGATCTGGTTCGAGTGAACCTCACCGCCGAATTTGAGACCGTGCCTGCCCAGGATGCGGGAGAAGGCGTCGCTGACCTCGTAAATGTTCTCGGTCTGGACGACGGCTGTGGTGTCCACGCCCATGGTGAAGTCGTTGAATGCCACGTTGGCAATGCCGACCGTTGAGGGCTTCAGAGGGTAGATTCCGGAAATGCCCTGCTCTTCGAACGACGGGCCGACACCTCCACGAGGCTGGCCGACGGCGTTTGCGTTGCGCATGTAGCTCAGGTGAAATTCGTTGAGCATTGCATCGCCGAAGGTCGCTACGTGGGTCAGGCTGGCCAACTGCGCGCGGCCATTGGCGGTCGCGTCAAAGCCGGGCACGCTGGCTCCGCCGGTGCCGGTGGGGTAGGGGTTGTCGAGCGAATAGTCGTCGAGGAAGTAGTAGGCCGTGAGCGTACCCTTGCCGTGAACCCAATCGGCGCGCAATGCACCTTTGTTGTCGGTGAGGGTTTCGGTCTGGCTTGATGTTTCAAAGTGCCCCGTGTCGGCGTTGGGCTGGGGGATATAACTCAGCAGATATTGCGCCGGCGCGGACCAGACCGATTGAGGAATCTTCCCGTCCGGAAAGACCGTCGCGTAAGGCTCGCCGGAGGTAACTGCACGTCCAAGGCGCGTGGAGAGCAGGGCGGCAAGATACGATCCACTGACGCTGCCGGTAAGAGGAACCTGCGAGAAATCGCCGCCACGCTCGGCCAGCGTGGGAACGGCAATGTTGCCCGTGTCGATACCTTCGGTGAGGCGCGTTCCCTGATAGTCGCCGAAGAGAGTGAGGTTTTTAAAGCGGAATGGCGTTCCGCCCAGTGTTCCGCCGAACTGGTTTTGCCGATAAGCGGCGCGGCTGCCGGAAAAGTAGTTGCGCGCGTCGAGCGCGGTATTGCGCAGGAACTCGAAGGCCGAGCCGTGCCATTGCGCCGTGCCGGATTTGGTGGTGACGAGCACCTGCCCGCCGGAGGAGTTGCCGTACTCGGCGTCAAAGTTCGAGGTCAGCACGCGAAAGCTGTCGATGGCGTCGAGGTTGGGCACGATGGAAGTGCCCATGTTCACATCTTCCTCCACATCGCTGCCGTTGACGCGAAAGCCGTTCGAACTCTCCCGCTGGCCGCTGATGGAGAGGTCCCCGGGATTCGCATTGCCTGAGGGCGGTGTTGACGCAACGCCGATCATAATGACCGCTCCGGGCTGGGCGGTGTTCTGCGGCACGATGCCCGGCTGCACGGCCATCAGGTCCGTAAAGCTGCGGCCATTGAGCGGCACGCCCTCCATTTTCTTTGCGTCCAGCGTCTCGCCCAGTTGCGTGCTCGTGGTCTCGGCAGAGAGCGCCTGAGCGGTCACTTCCACGCGCTCGGAACCTTCGGCCACCTTCAGTACGAAGTCCAGGTGTATGGCGGGAGCCGTGTCGGAGAGGACGGCGGTCTCGATCAGTGGCTTGAACCCGTCCGCCGTTACGCGCACTTCATAGGAGCCCGCTGCGGCAAGCGAAAGCTGAAACTCGCCCTGCTCATTTGTGGAAGCCGTGGCTGCGTTCTGAATCGCACCTTGAGCCGCGGAGGGAGCGGCTGCTTGCACGGGCGCAGGCACTATCGCAATTCTGGCCTGCGAAATCCGCGCTCCGCTCGCATCCGATGCGGTTCCGGCAATCGTAAAGGCGCTCTGCGCAGCCAAAGCAGCTGTCATGCCACACAAGGCGAAAACGGTACAAGCAACCGCACCAAGAATCTTCATTTCTTTCCTGCCCTATCCTGCGGGTTCTGTTGATCGGGTCTTGCCAATCAGGTCTTGCCGATTGATGTGGCGCTTCACGCGAGCCGCTCTGGCGTTTTGCCCCGCTGAATCCCGACCGATTCAATCTCTGTTCAGTCTTTTTATATAGGACAAAATTGGTCCGCGTTACGTCGGTGACAGGAATCACCTGCAATTCGAGAGCGGGAGAATGGATGGTCAGCCATCGAGGTCCGAGGACTGACGGCAGAGGGATTACCGGCCACAGATGGCGGGCACAAATCGAGGGTACAGACGAGTACAGTAGCGGTATGAAAAGGATGCGTTGGAGTGTGGCGCTATGCCTGACGGCGCTGATGACGGTCACTGTATGCTGCCAGGTGCCGGCATCGGGCACGGGGAAGCCGCAACTGGTTCTTCTCGATACTGATATTGGCGACGATATCGACGACGCCTTTGCGCTCTCGCTGTTGTTGAAGAGTCCCGAAGTCAAGCTGCTCGGAATCAGCACGGCTTACGGAGACACGGAGCTGCGGGCGCGGCTCGTGGACCGCTTTCTTGCGGCGGCGGGGCGGGGCGATATTCCAGTGGCGGCGGGGATTGCCATGCCGCAGGCGAGTGTTTTTACGCAGCGGGCCTATGCGGAGCGCCAGCCGGAGCGGAAACACGCCGACGGGGTGCGGCTGCTGCTCGATGTGGCGCGGAAGCATCCGGGCGAGGTGACTCTGATTGCGATTGGGCCGCTGACGAATGTGCGGGCGGCAATTCAGCGTGATCCTGCCGGTTTTCGCAAGCTTCGGCGCGTGGTGCTGATGGGCGGGAGCGTCTATCGCGGCTACGGGGATGAGAAGGCGCCGCCTCAGGTGGAGTGGAATGCAAAGTGCGATCCGGCAGGGTTGCAGGCGCTGCTGGCCTCGGGCGTACCTATCTTTGTAATGCCGCTCGATTCGACGCAGATTCGTCTGGACGCAGCCGGGCAGGACCGGGTCTTCGGCGACGGTTCGGTGCTGACCGACCAGCTTGCGGTGCTTTACCACCAGTGGAAGGCGCGGAGTGACGGGCATCCGACGGGGCCGGTGCTCTACGACCCGGTGGCGGCGGCCTATGCGATCCGGCCGGAGCTTTGCCCGATGAGGCAGATGCGGCTGGAGGTAGATGACAAGGGAATGACGCGGCCGGTGGAGGGGCCGTCAGTTGCCCCGCCGAATGCCGAGGTCTGCCTGAAATCCGACGAAAAGGGGTTCCTGGAGTTCCTGCTGTGGCGGATTGCGCCGGTTGCGGCGGGCGATTCCAGCGGCGGGAAGTGAAAAAAGACTAAAAAACTCTCTCCGCAGGAAAAACTGCGATAAGAATCCGTTGACCCCACGGGGAATTCTTGTTATTGTTAGAAGGTTCGCAAGAACGTCCCTTTTCGTGCGTCTGGACGCTTGGCTTTTAAGTCGGGTGTATTAGAAGGCCGAAAGAGACGAGCAGGCGGCTGACGCACCGGAGGTCGGGGCGGGCTGAGCCTGGGGTCGGAAGCAGTTGAGCCGGCCAGACAAGCTCCGGAGTAAGCTCTCTTTTTTGCGAGGGCAGGGGCATAAGGTCGAAGGCACGATTTTTTAGACGGGCGTTTTTGAGTCAGTCTGGTGTGACCTTCGCGGATATTCGCTACGGCGCTCGCGCGTTCTCCACCTTGGAGGGCTATGCGAGCCGGAACCGCGAAACGGAGTTGGCTTTCCTGGCCGGAGATAAGGCGGGAAACGTGCAGCCACCGTCGCGGCTCTCGTCTGAGATGGGAAGAAGACAGACGCGAAGCAGCTAGCTTGGGCTTCTGTGTGCCTGGATGGGCAAAATGCCTTCCAAGACCAGAACCGCCCGAAGGGCCTGCGCGCGGCTGTTTTGAGATGTTGAGGGTTTTGGGGTAAGGAGTTTCGGTTTGCCTACTTTTAATCAGCTTGTCCGCAAGGGGCGCACGGCGCCTCGCTACAAGACGGCCTCTCCGGCGCTGCAGGCTTCGCCGCAGCGGCGCGGCGTTTGCACCCGCGTGTACACCCAGACGCCCAAGAAGCCGAACTCGGCGCTGCGTAAGGTGGCCCGCGTGCGGCTGACCAACGGTATCGAGGTGACGACGTACATTCCCGGCATCGGCCACAACCTGCAGGAGCACTCGATTGTGCTGATCCGCGGTGGTCGTGTGAAGGATCTGCCGGGCGTTCGCTATCACGTGGTGCGCGGCACACTTGATTCGGTTGGCGTGGCCAACCGCAAGCAGAGCCGCTCGAAGTACGGCGCCAAGCGCGCTAAGGCGGGCGCAGCGACACCGGCGAAGAAGAAGTAAGCGCTCCGCGCCTTAACTCCTCGGTTGTTCCGGTGAGTTTGGCGTGAGGGTGAAATTCGGTTCCCGGACGGAAGATAGAACCGGGACTGGGGCAGTTGAAGCAGCGCGAGAGCGCGGAAAGTTTTGAAGAACTATGCCGAGAAAAGGGCACATTGCGAAGCGGGAAGTAGCGCCGGACCCGGTTTACGGATCGACGCTGGTTACGAAGTTTGTGAACTCGATGATGTGGGGCGGCAAGAAGTCGACCGCCCAGGGCATCTTCTATCAGTCGATGCGCAATCTCGAGGAAAAGGGCGGCGGCGACGATGCCCTCAAGCTCTTCAAGAAGGCTGTCGAGAACTGCAAGCCGCTGCTTGAGGTCAAGACTCGCCGTGTCGGCGGCGCCAACTATCAGGTGCCGATTGAAGTGAATCCTGACCGGCGCACCTCGCTGGCTATCCGCTGGTTGATCACCTATGGCCGCAATCGCGGCGAAAAGGGGATGATCGACAAACTGAGTAACGAGCTGCTGGATGCGGCCAACGGGCGCGGCGCGGCGATGAAGAAAAAAGAAGACGTGCACCGCATGGCCGAGGCCAATAAGGCCTTTGCGCATTACCGCTGGTAGGTTGCGGAGCGGGTTTTAAGTTGAGGCTGGGCCGATAGGCGGTCCAGTTAAATTGGGGTCCTGATCAAAGTGGACCGTAGAAGTACCGATAACCGCGGGCCGTGTGCCCGCAAGGATGAAAAGCCGTGCCTCGCACTATATTGCTGAACCGCTGCCGCAACATCGGAATCATGGCGCACATTGACGCCGGGAAGACGACGGCGACGGAGCGCATCCTGTTCTACACGGGCATCACGCACCGCATTGGCGAAGTGCATGAAGGCACCGCGACCATGGATTACATGGAGCAGGAGCAGGAGCGCGGCATTACGATTACTTCCGCTGCAACGACCTGCATGTGGAAAGACATCCGCATCAACATTATCGATACGCCTGGTCACGTGGATTTCACCGCCGAGGTGGAGCGGTCGCTCCGTGTTCTGGATGGTGCAGTTGCGGTGTTCGACTCGGTGAGTGGCGTGCAGCCGCAGACTGAGACCGTGTGGCGCCAGGGCGACAAATATAAGGTTCCGCGTATCTGCTTCGTAAACAAGATGGACAAGAACGGTGCCGATTTCGAGCACGTAATCGAGACCATCCGCAAGCGGTTGGGTGCGCGCCCCGTGGCGCTGCAGATTCCCATCGGTGCCGAAGCCAATTTTAAAGGTGTCATCGATCTTATTGAGATGAAGGCGATTCTCTGGCATGACGAAACGATGGGCGCTCAGTATGACGTTGAAGAGATTCCCGCCGACCTTCTGAAGAAGGCTGAGGCTTTCCGGTCGCAGTTGATCGAGACGATTGCCGAGACGGATGACGGCCTGTTGGAGAAGTTCCTAGAAGGCGAGTTGCCTTCGATTGCAGAGTTGAAGGCGGGCATTCGCAAGGCGGTTATCGATCTGAAGGTTTTTCCGGTCATTTGCGGAAGCGCGTTCAAGAACAAAGGCGTGCAGACGTTGCTCGACGCGGTGGTCGATTACCTGCCCAGCCCGCTCGACAAGCCTCCGGTAGAGGGCATCGATCCTTCCGACCATAGCAAGATTCTGGTTCGCAAGGCCGAGGATGACGAGCCGTTGTCGGCGCTGGTTTTCAAGCTGATTAACGATCCGTTCGGCAAGCTGTCGTTTATCCGCATCTATTCGGGCGCGCTGAAGACGGGCGATACGATTCTCAATCCCCGCACCGGCAAGACCGAACGCGTGGGCCGCTTGGTGAAAATGCATGCCAATAAGCGCGAAGACATTACCGAGATCTACGCCGGCGACATTTGCGCCTGTGTGGGCCTCAAGGATCTGAAGACGGGCGATACGCTGTCTTCGCCGACTCACCCGATTGCTCTGGGCGCGATTGTGTTCCCCGAGCCGGTGATTTCGGTGGCCATCGAACCCAAGACCAAGGCTGATCAGGAAAAGATGGGTATTGCCCTGTCACGGTTGGCCGACGAAGATCCCACCTTTAAGGTGCGGACCGACGAGGACTCGGGTCAGACGATCATTAGCGGTATGGGCGAGTTGCACCTTGAGATTCTTGTCGACCGCATGAAGCGCGAGCACAAAGTCGAGGCCAATGTGGGCGAGCCCAAGGTTGCCTTCCGCGAGACGATCCGCAAGGTGGCCGAGGCTGAGGGCAAGTACATTCGCCAGACCGGCGGTTCGGGCAACTACGGGCATTGCAAACTGCGCATCGAGCCCAACGAGCCGGGCAAAGGCTACGAATTCATTAACGAGATCAAGGGCGGCGTCGTTCCCAAGGAGTACATCAAGCCGATTGATCAAGGTGTTCAGGGCGCGCTCGAATTGGGCATTCTGGCCGGCTATCCGATTGTAGACGTGAAGGTTTTCCTCTACGACGGTAGCTATCACGAAGTTGACTCGAACGAAATGGCCTTTAAGTTTGCCGGTTCGATCGCCTTCAAGGAAGCTGCACGCAAGGCCAGCCCGGTTCTGTTGGAGCCGGTGATGGCGGTCGAAGTGACGGTGCCCGAGGAGTTCATGGGAACCATCATCGGCGACATCAACTCGCGCCGTGGCCGTATCGAGGGCATGGAGCACGTAGGTGGTTCGCAGTTGATCAAGGCGATTGTGCCGCTCAAGGAGATGTTCGGTTACGTGAACGATATTCGCTCGTCCACGCAGGGCCGCGCCTCTTACTCGATGCAGTTCGCTCGCTACGAAGAGGCTCCGCGCATGATTGCCGACGAAATCATCGGCCGCGCACAAGGCAAGTAAGGGATTTTGAACCTGCGGGCCCGGCAGCAAGGGCGCTGACCGCTCGACATTGACAGGCACCAAGGGCGCCAAAAGCACCTAGAGAACGAAGGGAACCGAAGATGGCGAAGGAAAAGTTTGACCGTTCGAAGCCGCACGTGAACGTGGGAACGATCGGGCACATCGATCACGGCAAGACGACGTTGACGGCGGCGATCACGAAGGTGTTGTCGAAGCACAACCCGAAGATTTCGTTCCGTTCG
>JAATFM010000286.1 GCA_015655195.1 Terriglobales bacterium | reverse complement strand
GCGCCGTTCGTAGTGAGCGGCGCGCACATATACTGCGAGGTTTCCACGCGCTTGATCTGCGCCTCGATGGCATTTCCGTCTCTCCGCGCTGCGCGAAGTTCCAGGCCGGCGGGCAGCAGAATCGCAACGCTCGCTTCAGCAGCGCTGGAAGCTACTTCGAGGCGAATCCGTTGCGCGGCCTTCTCATATATATAGTGGTAGCAAACATAACCGCGCGAAGCAGGGTAGCGAACCGCAACTCGTGCATCGGCGACTTGCGCCGCGCTCCATCGCGGGCAGATGCTTGCCTTATTGAAGGCTTTTCCGGTGTCTTTCACCCCGGCCAGTCCCTCCACCAGAGCAAACACCAGCGCCGCTGCGCCCCAATTATTCGGCATTCCATACGAAATCTCATTCCGGGGCGGAAGAAATACATCTGCATCGGATAACGTCACTCCAAGAATCATCCATCGCGCGTTCGTTTCAAAAGATTCAAGGTCCAGAGAAGCGATGATCTTCTCCGGATGCGGATTCGTGAATCCGGTTACCCACACGCCGATATTGCCGAACTTCGAGTTAGCCCCGCGCCATGCAACCTGCATGTGTTCGGGATGCTCGGAACCATAACGGTTTTCAAACTCATAATCGCTTGGCGCCCACCAATCGCCAATGTTGACGCGGGCGCGCATCAACTCGGTATGCTTCGTGCCATCGGAATAACGAATTGTCAGTCTGCCTGCGAGATCGTCGCCGGCTTTGGCGTGCAGCAGATAGAACGATCTGGCAGTCGCATGAACCGGCACCGTAGCGGACTTCGCGTAGCTCTCCGCATTGGCAACGACCAGGCAGCCGCGCCGTTCATTTTGCGCAGGATCGATAACCTCGAAAGGAATCTCTCGAAAGACCTGCTGGCCAACCGGAATCGGCGGCAAATCCGTCTCCGGCACGCCCGCTGATCCCGGCGCATTCTCCGGCCGACCGAATCCTGCATTGACAACCTCGTGCAAGTTTACCGGCGTAAATGTGCGCCGCGACGCCTCCGCGGCTTTCCCGCACAGAATAGCGGGAACAACGCCGCGATAGCGGTCTGCCACAGCCTTCTCGCGAACGAGAATATCGGCGCCATATGCCTCGAAGCCATGATCGAAAGCGCCTCGCGCAAGCTCTCCGGCCACGCACGACATCACGCCGCCGTTCACATATTCCCACTTCCGGTCTTCCGCATCGAAGCCGCGTTCAAATGGCGGAAAGATGGAATAGAATTCTCCAGGCGACGAAGCCGGCATCTCACGCCGAATGCGTTGATAAGTTTTGATAATGGCAACTGCCTGTTCATGCGTAGCATTGCGATTCAGCGTGTAGGAGTTGGAAAGCGCAACCTGGCGGGTAATATCCACTCCCAGATCCAGTTTCAGGTCCGGGTCTTCCGGAATCCAATGCGTAAAGAATTCGCCATTCCATGACAATCTGTTCAACCTTGCTTCCAGATCGTCGGCCTGGCTCCGGCAGTGCCGCGCCTCGTCCGTGCGTGTGGCTGCATCCAGCATCTCAGATAAGCGTCGCAAGCCGGCAATGAAGTTCGTGTTGTCGCCAAAGAAGACGCCAAAATGCGTCTTGCCCAGCACGATTCTCATAATGTCGTTGTCGACCAGTTCGGCCTCGCTGCTGCATAGAAAGTCCCACGTGTCGATTGTGAAACCCCGCTTCAGCAACTGGTATTTCGTAGACCATCGATAGGGATCGTTCATGGAGTAGTGCGCAGCGCGCAGCGCGGCATCCAATTTGCCGCTCATCCATGTCGTATCTCCGCTAGCCTTCCATGAGAAATACAGCGCCTCCAGGAAAAACGCTTCTACGTGATTTTCCACCGGAGCGCGGCGCAGTTCGAGAAAACCGTTCTCCGCCGTGCGCGTAAAATTCGCGTATCGAAAGCGCGTATCCCAATAGGATTCCGGCGTGGTGCGCGGCTCAAAGTTCTCCCATATCATGCCGTCTTCCCGCTGCGAGCGGGCATAAAAATCGACATTCGATTTCACATCCGGCCAGAAATACTTCATGCCCTTCAGCGTTTGCGTGTTATCCATCAGCCAGGTATCCCAGCAGGTGAAAACCTCGTCCTTATAGCGCATTGCGCTGACCGGACCGTCCGTGCACATCGTCCAGTAAAGATCCTTCAGCAAACCGCCGAATACGCCCCCTTGATCCACAATCGAAGTCGCGCAATCGACGGAGAACGTTCGTGAATCGATAAGTTGTCTATCGTTCCCATGCAGCGAAACGGAATGCGTGCCGAGGCGGCCTGCAACGATCAGCTCGACGCTCGACTCAATGGCAGCTTCAAAATAAATCAGGTGTTCCCCATCGCGCACAATTACCCGCCCCGGCAGGCGCGCATGAATCGTCAAGCGGCTCAGCGGCGCCAGTGGCTGCGTGGGTTCAGGCTCGAAGCTGAGAGCGTCCGGATGCGTGCCAGCGCCTGCGCGTGCTGGCGGTCCGGCTGCTGACAGAGGCGATGCGGCTGCCACTGTGGCCGCAGGCAGCATTTGCAGAACTTCACGGCGAGTCGTCATTCCTTGTCGATCCCTTTCGTTTGCCCGCGTCTCCCGCACCGGACGGGTAGGAGTACCCTGCAATCGGAACCGCTACCGGACGCGAGCTAGACCTCATATGGTATTTATCCCCGATTGAAACCAGGATTTACACATGATCTCCCGGCAATTTGCGAGCGCATTTTCGCTGCCCCGGCACCGTGCATTCCTGCTGGTACGAAACCCGGCGCGCCACCGGAATGGAGTATAAATCTTTATTTGAAATAATTTCAGAAATTATTTGACACTCATTCTTTTGCACGCTTAATCTTGCTGTCGCAATCGAAGACAGCTTTGCGATTGTTGCACGAGCTTCCCGCTGATCGCCGGCGTTTCAGTGGAGCAGCCTGCGCGAAGTTTTGCCGTGGTCTGCGCCTTCGCGGCGTTTATACAGCATTTTGTGCCCATTCTTTCGGAGCGCGCATTGAAAAACAGACTGACACTTTTCCTGCTTCTCTTTTGCAGTGTTGCGGCGGCGCAAAGCGACCTTGCTTCCAATGTTGATCCGTGGATTGGCACGCAGACGAGTTCCCAGCACGACACCGGGAATACGCTTCCCGGAGCGACGCGGCCCTTTGGAATGCTCTACTGGAGCCCCGATCCCGTGTCGGGCCAGTTCTATCGCTACGATCAGACTACGACCCGCGGCTTCAGCCTGACGCACCTAAGCGGTCCTGGCTGCGGCGTCTATGGTGACGTGCCTTTGATGCCCATGCTTGACGTGCCACGCGAGCCTCCGCCGGTGCGCTCCCACCCCGCCGCATATAGCGCAAAGTTTCGGCATGAGGATGAAGTCGCACAGCCGGGCTATTACTCCGTCAAGCTTGATTCCGGCATCGAGATCCAGCTCGCGGCCGATGTGCATTCCGGCATTGCCGAGATTCGTTTTCCCGCCGGCGCGGATGCGCACACATTGCTCATCGATTTGAGCCGTAACCTGACCCATGTCAACGATGCGCAAATCGCCATAGAAGGGCGCAGAGTCACAGGCTCCGTGACAAGCGGTGGCTTCTGCAGTCTTGAAAATCATTACCGGGTTTACTTCGTCATCGAGGCCGAGGAAGCACCACGGTCGGCCGGTACGTTTGATGAAATGCGCATTCATCCGAGTGCGCGATCCGCCAGCGGCCCGCGCACTGGCGGTTATCTTGCCTTCGATCCGGGAACCAGGGTGCTTCATCTCAAAGTCGGCCTATCGTTTGTGAGCGCCGCAAACGCCGAAGCGAATCTTGACAGCGAGATTCCCGGTTGGAGCCTCGACAAGGTTCGCAACGAAGCGCGCGCCGCGTGGAATGAAGCATTGGGGCACATCGTTGTCTCCGGCGGCACAGAGCCCCGTCGCAAAACCTTTTACACCGCGCTGTACCACTCTCTCCTGCACCCCACCGTTTTCAGCGATGTCAATGGCGAGTACCTCGGCTTTGACGGGCAGGTTCATGCCGCGCATGATCGCAAACACTATGCAAACTTTTCCGGATGGGACATCTATCGCAGCCAGGTGCAGCTACTGGCAATGCTGATGCCGGACGTTGCCAGCGACATTGCGCAGTCGCTCGTGACCGACGCCGATCAAGGCGGAGGGCTGCCGATCTGGCCGGTTGCAAACGACGAAAGCAGTTGCATGGTAGGCGATCCATCGGACGGCATTCTGGCAAGCATCTATGCATTTGGCGCGCGCAATTTCGATACAAAGGCCGCTCTCCGGGCCATGATGCGCGGTGCCGACGATCCCAACATACACATCCGCCTTTATCCTGAGCGGCCGGGCCTTGCCGAATATCTTGCCCGCGGCTATATCGACGAGGGGGCCGGCATCAACGGCTCTGCCTCCGTTACGCTGGAAGATGAGAACGCAGACTTCACGATCGCGCAGTTCGCCGCATCTCTGGGCGAGACGGCCGCCGCTCAAAAATACTTGGCGCGCTCGGACAAATGGCGCAAGCTCTTTGACCCGGAAACGAAATATATTCGCGCTCGCGGCGCCAACGGAGAGTTTCTTCCCGACTTCAAGGCGGATAAGATCGACGGATTTGTTGAAGGCAATGCCGCGCAATATACCTGGATGCTCTCCTACAACCTGAAAGATTTGATCGCGGCAGTCGGCGGTCCTGAAGCCGCGAGAAAGCGGCTGGACGATTATTTCAGCCACTATGGCACATGGTATGGCGGCCCGTACTTTTTCATTGCGAATGAACCGAGTTTCGGAAATCCGTGGATCTATAACTGGTCTGGTCATCCCTGGCGCACACAGGAGGTCGTTCGCAAGACGCTGGACGATCTCTTTGCGCCGACGCCCGATGGCGAGCCCGGCAACGATGATCTTGGTGCAACCTCGTCGTGGGTTGTTTTTGCCAGCCTTGGACTCTACCCCGAGATACCCGGAGTTGGCGGTCTCACCGTAAACAGCCCGGTCTTCCCGCAGGCTGAGCTGAAGCTTGGCACGCACCGGCTTCTCATCCACGCGCCGGGAGCACCGGACAAGCTCTATATCAAGAGTCTTACCGTCGATGGAAAAAGAGTGCAGGACTGGTGGCTGACATGGGATATGCTGCGGCGCGTCAACGAAGTGACATTCGCTCTGTCTGACGACGTGGATCGCAATCCGGGCACAGCTCCGCCGTCTTACGGCCCTGGTTCCCAGTGAGGCACTGGCCGAAATCGATATTTCTATCAGAACTATATTGGAAAGGAAACGTAATCGATTCGTCTGGAAATCCGCCCGGCAAAGCAGGATTCCTCCTGGCCGGCGCAATTCCATTAGAAAAACCTGTTAGAAGTGCTATCTTTTCTGATAACGATTAGGAGACTTATCCCAGTGACTAAGAAAGTAGCTCCATTGAGGAGGCCAACCAAGCGGCTATATCTGATTCCAATTCTGTCCAAAGCGATGGACATCATGGAATTGCTTCAGTCAGAGCGGGTGCCGATGTCGCTCGAAAAAGTGTACCAGCATACAAAGTTCCCAAAGACCACCGTCTATCGTGTATTGCAGACGCTGGCGCATCGGGGCTACATATCGAAAACGAGTGACGGCCTGTACAGGCATGTAAATACTCCGATGAAGCTGCGCTTCGGCTTCGGCAGTCAGAGCTCCGATATGCCTTTCTCGGAAGCTGTAGCCGAGAGCCTGCGCACCGCGGCTGCCGATACCGGCGTTGACCTTATGGTTCTGGATAACTGCTATGACGGCGCGACTGCGCTGAAGAATGCCGACGAATTTATCAAGGCCAAGGTCGACCTGGTCATTGAATTCCAGATCGACAGTCATGTCGCGCCTGTCATTGGCAATAAGATAGCCGCGGCCGGCATTCCATTGATTGCGATCGATAACCCTCACGCGCATGCCACTTACTTTGGCATTGATAACTATCGCGCCGGGCTGGACGCCGGAGAGTTACTGGCCATTCATGCCATGGAAAACTGGAATAAGCAGGTGGATTGGGTATTGGGACTGGATCTGGCAGAAGCTGGAACTCTTGTGCAGAGCCGCATCACAGGCGCTCTGGACGGAGTGCGTTCCATGCTGCAAGCCATCCCTCCTGAGCGCTTCTTGCGCATTGACGGCCGCGGACTGCGCGACAAGAGCAGGAAAGTTGCGGCGGATTTTCTCAGCAAGCACCCGAAGGACAAACACATTCTGATTGCCGCCGCGACAGATACGAGTGCTCTTGGCGCTCAGGATGCGGCCCGCGAAGCGAAGCGCGAGAACCATGTGGCGATCGTCGGACAGGACTGTATCGCAGAAGTGATGGAAAAAATGCGTCGACCCGGAAGCACAATAATCGGAACCATCTCCCATGAAGTTCACGAATATGGCCCGCGCATTATAGAAATCGGTCTTGCCATTCTGCAGGGACGAAGCGTGCCTCCATATAACTATGCCAATAACAAGGTAATAACTCAGAAGAGCATTCGCAAGAAAGCTAAATCATCCACTGCAACGCCACGCTGAATGGTGATGCCCCGGACGATGACTCGCCCAGTGCACTCACCGCTCGTGATCGTTCCCAGCGGATAGTCCGGAGGAATGCCGGACGGCAGATGCACTGCCGGTCGTCTGCAATACACCAATGGTATGCAGCCATCTCTCTGCAAGCTGCGTCCATGCGGTAACGGGCAGATTGGTACGGCGCAGGCCGTAACCGTGCCCGCCCTCCGCATAGATGTGCAACTCCGCCGGAACTTTCGCCTGCTTCAGTTGTAGAAAGTAGTTTGTCGCGTTTTCTACGTGCACCGGATCGTCCTCAGCCTGCACGATAAAGCTTGGCGGCGTCTGCGCTGTGGGCTGAATCTCGGGGTTCGTGGCCATTGCATTCTCCGCCACCGCAAGATAGCCAGGATAGATAAGCACTGCGAAATCGGGACGGCGGGAAAGCTCGTCCGCCGCATCCACCCGCTCATAAAGGCGCTTGTCGAAATGCGTGCTCAGAGCGGCTGCAAGATGCGCTCCCGCGGAAAAACCCAGCACGCCTACTCTCTTCGAATCGATGCCCCATTCCTGCGCATGTTGGCGAACCATCCCCAGCGCCCGCTGCGCATCCTGTAATGCGGCGGCGGATTTCGGATATGGCCCTGTGTTCGGCACGCGATATTTGAGCAAAACGCACGTCACTCCCATGGAGTTCAGCCACTCGCAAACCTCTGTACCTTCGAGATCGATGGCAAGGATGTAGTAACCGCCGCCCGGAAAGACGACAACGGCCGGGGCTGGCCCCATAGCCGTATGCGTTGCGTACACGGTAATGGTCGGCAAAGAGACATGGCCGAGATGAATCACAGGCCTGCCCGCAACAAGGCCATCCTTGGCGGTCGTAATATCCGCTTCGGCCTCCGTGCTTGCCGGCGAGCCTTCGGGAACGCCATTCGGCCAGAGCGGAATCTGCACATGACCCAGAGCGGGCTGCCACCCGCGCTGCTGTGCAATCAGCGAAGATGCGAACAAAAAGGGCAAGGCAAATACAAGTCCGCAGAAACGCATAAGAAGTTGGCTCCATCTCAAAAGTGAAAAAATCTCGCGCAGTGATAATGACAGGCAACGCCTGCGAATCGCAACCGGCGCGTCATAATTCTGCCCACAGCTAGTGCAGTTCGCGCTCGTAGAGGCGAAGCTCCCGCATCGGCGGAAAATCGGAATCCGCATCTTTCCATATGCCATCTAACTCGGCAAACTGCCGGGAGGCTTCGGCTGCGTTTCCCGATAATGCCTGGGCTCTTCCCAACTCGAGCATGGAGAGGCTGATGTACGGAGACTGCGGACGAAGCGCGCGATGTTCCAGCACCCGCTGGAACTCGCTTGCCGCCTGCGCATACTGATGCTTCTGCATATAAATCAGTCCGCGGTAGTAGGACGGGGCCAGGATGGTTGCCGCGCAGAAGTCGTATGGACGGGCCGCTGCCAGCCTGCGCAGGGCTTCCTCGGGATTATGCTGACTGAGCGCAATCGTGGCATTGGCAGAAGCGAGAATCACGGAATTGATGATCGTGCTGGAGGAATTCTGCAACGCAGACCTGCGGGCCAGGGTTTCGGAGTGCGCAATGTCACCCGCACGGGCAAGGGCCAGCGCGGCAAAGGATTGCAGGTAGGCGTCGTTGGGGGCCAGCGCAACGGCCTGAGTAGCGTCGCGGATCGCTTGTTGAGGAAAGCCGAGGTCCGCTTCGAGAGTGGCCCAATCGATACGCACGCCGACGCCTCTCAGAGAATTGCTGGCGTGCTCGGTGGAGTGCGCGGCGAGCGAAAAATATCGGCCGCTCTTGCGCAGTTGGCCGCTATAGGCATAGCTGGCGCCCAGCTCTTCGGCAAGCCAGTCATCGACGGGCTCCGTGCTTGCCTGCCGAAGCAGATCGAATGGTAGCATACCATGATTCGTGACCAGAATGTTGACGAGACAGACGCGGCGGAAAAGCTCGGAGTCTCTGACCGATTGCGGAGAACTGCTGCACAACCGGCTCAAAGTCCCATAGTCGCCCAAAGCCAGGTGAGTCCAGGCAACGGTGCCTTGAAACATGGAAGAGTCCGGCTGCCATGTCGTCGCCTCCTCGGCAAGCGTCAGGGCCTTCTGCGGCTCGCCGATGTCGAGGTATTCCACAGCGAGGTTGTTCATCGGCACGGGATCGTGCGGATAGATGGAGAGCCACACCTGGTAGGTGCGTATGGAGCTTGGGAGATCGCCGGTGACGTAGGTGTCGTTGTGGGCCGTGATGTAGAGCCGCTCCCGGTCCGTAGTGCGTGCGCGCAGATCGAAAGCCTTCTTGTAGTACTGCACGCCAAGGGAGTTGTTGTCGAAGCCGATATAGATTGCGCCCAGACGGCCGTAGGCGAGGGCAAATTGCGGATCGAGCTTGATGGCCAGCTCGTAATAGGGAATGGCGTCGCTGATCTGACCCCGACGGCGGCTTTCCTCGCCCATCGTGAACGCTTTGAGAGCCGCAAGGGAGCTGGTCGTCGCCTGGGTTACCGGCACATTGAATCTTCTGAGCGAGGTCTCAGGTTCGCCAAGCTGCCGGCGGAGTTTTTCTGTGACCACGTTCAGGGCGGTCAGCACGGTTTCCTGCGCCGACGCGTAATTGTCCTGCGTGGCCAGCAGCCTGCCGCTGCCGCATTTCCACACTTTGACCTGCACAAGATAGCCGGGCTGCTGGTTCTGGATTTCGCCGCGCAGGAGAATCTTTCCCTTGAGTGTCGAGCAGGCGCGCAGCTCGTCTTCGAGGTTTGCGGAGGAGGGATCGGGAACCAGGCGCCGGAAGGCGGACTCATCGATCAGGCGGAGATAGGGCGATTCCTCCAGCTTGACCTGAAAGGCTGGAGACAGGACACCGCTGAAGTCGTCCTCTCCCGAGGCGTTGGCAAAGCCGCCATCCACAACGCCGTCATGGTCGCTGACGAGCGAGGCTGTTACTGAGTGCCGGTAGTAGACGCCCGCGGCGATGGACAGTACGGCCAGAATCAGGACGCCGACCGATATGCGCCGGAAGAGCGGCGTTCCCAAGCTTGCCAGGAAGCGCCGCCTGGGAGCAGTGTCTATCGGGGGGCTATCCAGATTGGCAGAGAGGGGCCGAGGAGACGGCACGCCGCCTGCTGGAACGGATGCCTTTTTCGGTGCCAGCCGGACTGGCGTAACCTGGCCGATGAACTGGTAGCCGCGGCCGGAGATGGTTCGAATGTAGCGCGGATCGGAAGCGCTGTCCTCAAGGGCATCGCGCAGCTTCCGCATCGCGACGCGGAGGCTGCTGTCGAAGTTCACAAAGGTTTTGTCGTTCCAGAGGCGAGCTTGAAGCGTCTCCTGGGAGACAACCTGGCCGGGTTCTTCCAGAAGGACCAGAAGCGCCTGAAAGGGGAGCCCCTGAATCCGGGTTTTCTCGCCATCCTTCAGCAGCAGTCCAAGACGAACCTTTACCTCAAAGCAGTCGAAGAGGTACGCATCAACCTCTCTCGGACTGCCTTCTTTGCTTTCCAACGGTCCTGCTGTCTCCGCCATCTACCCTCTGCGAACCAACTTTGCCTGTAATCGTCCATCCCTTCAAGTGGTTGGATTTACGAAGATTAGAAAAAGTTAACAACTGTTCACATCAGTTTCTTTGACAAAAAATTCATAGGAAGTTTTCTTCAAGACAGGGATTCTCTGCTACGTCTCGATGTCACCGACGAAAGCAGAAGATCTTTCTCACTGTTCCCAACAGCGCAAGCGGCAGCTTTTGGCTGCCAGATTTTCAGAATCTTAATCAATTTTACAGGAGCTCAATCGCATGCCTGAATACTCTGTGGGGAGAAGATTCTCCTTGTCTCTGATGGTTGTGTTGCTCTTGGCGGGCAACTTGCTGGCGCTGTTTCCCACCAGGGCGGATGCTCAGGCTGCTCCCATGGTCAAGGAACAGGTCAGTAATGCCAAGCTGGTGACGCTGAAGAATAACGTCCATCCTCTTGCCAAAGCGGAGTATGACCAGGGTGCTGTGCCGGAATCGACTCCGACGGGCGGCCTGATGCTCACGCTGAAGCGGCCAGTGCAGCAGGAGGCCAACTTGCGGAAGTATCTGGTTTCCGCACATGCGAAGGGCTCCGCAAGCTTCCACAAGTGGCTGACACCTGCCCAGTTCGGCGAGCAGTTCGGCCCGGCGGAGTCGGATATTGCCGCGGTGAAAACGTGGCTGGAGTCGTATGGCTTTCAGGTTGAAAAGATCGGCATGGGCCGGTCGGCGATCGTGTTTTCGGGAACTGCCGGCCAGGTAAAGGAAGCCTTCCATACGGAGCTGCACGCCTACCAGGTCAACGGGGAGCTGCATCACGCCAACGCGACGAATCCGCAGATTCCGGAGGCGCTCAGCCCGGTGATTGCCGGCATCGGCGCGCTGAACGATTTCCATCCGCAATCGGAGATGCTGTCGCCAGGAATGGCCACGATGGACTTGACCACACATAAAGTGACTCCGCAGTGGACGACTCCGAATGGCAGCAGCGGAACCTACTATATCCTTGCGCCGGAAGACTTTGCCACGCAATATGACTTGGCGCCTCTGTATGCCGCAGGCATTACCGGCGCGGGGCAGCGCATCGGTATTCTCAACGACTCCAACATCGACATGAGCCTGGTAAGCGCCTATCGCAAGCTGTACAACCTCGACGGCAGCTCCACCACACCCAATCTTCCGCAGGCCATCATTGATGGCGATGACCCCGGCATCAATGGCGATTCCGGCGAGGCTTACCTGGACGTCGAACTGGCCGGAGCCGTTGCTCCGCAGGCCTCCATCGACCTCTACATTGCCGCAAACACCGACTATGCCAACGGACTCGACCTCGCCATCCTGCGTGCCATTGAAGATGACCGTGACCCGGTTCTGAGCCTCAGCTTCGGCGGTTGCGAAGCCGCGTACGGCGCTTCCGGGATGGCGTTCTTCAACGCCGCATGGGAACAGGCCGCAGCGCAGGGCCAGACCGTGCTGGTAGCTTCGGATGATTCCGGCTCGGCTGGCTGCGACGCGGCCAACAGCTATATGGCCGAGTTCGGTTTGCAGGTCAACGGCGCGGCTTCTACACCTTGGAACGTCGCCGTGGGCGGTACGGATTTCTATTACAGCGACTATGCGACCGGCGGACCCAGCGCCAGCCAGTACTGGGCCAGCAAGAACGACAACAACCTCGGCTCGCTCACCACACCGGTCCCGGAGCAGGTCTGGAACAACAACATCTATGGCCTGAATACCGCTGGCTACGACTTTCCGGATGTCATCGGCGGCGGCGGCGGGCAAAGCACCTGCGCCGATCCCAACGGGCCGCTTGCGGGACAAAATCCTCTCACGGCGCTGGGCTACTGCCAGCAGCTTGGCGGATATGCGAAGCCGGATTGGCAGGCGGGGGCGGGTGTGCCGAATGACCAAGTGCGCGACCTGCCCGACGTGTCGCTCTTTGCCTCCAATGGAGCAAACAACAGCTTTTATGCCATCTGCTCAGGGTCGCAGCAGTGCGTTCCATCGAATGGCTCGGTTTCCTTCAGCGGCGTTGGCGGAACCTCCGCATCGACTCCCGCCTTTGCCGGCATCATGGCGCTGGTCAATCAGAAATACGGACCGCAAGGGCAGGCGGACTACGTTCTCTATCCGCTGGCAACGCAGGTTCCCACGGCCTTTCACGATGTGACGGAGGGGTCGAACAACGAGCCCTGCGACATACAACTGATCTTTGAGCCATACGATTACAACTGCGCGGCGGATGCAACGGGCGGCGGGTCTTCGTTGCAGAGCTGGTATGCCGCTGCCGGCTACGACCTGGCCAGCGGACTCGGCAGCGTGGATGCCAACGTTCTGGTAACAAACTGGAACAGCGTCACCTTTACGCCGGCAACGCTTACCTTCAGCGCCACTCCCACAAGCATTACCCACGGGCAGAAGGTGACGTTGACCGCTTACGTCAGCGCCGACTCGGCCACGCCTGCCGGTGTGGTCGCAGTAATTGCCGACACGCCGCTCACCGCGAACAAGAGCCAGCTTACGATTCCGCTGAACAACACCGGCACAGGCGCAACCACGGTGAACTACCTGCCCGGCGGCACCTACAACCTCTACGGCCAATACACCGGCGACGGCACCTTTGGCGGAGCAACCTCTACACCAATCTCCCTCACCGTCACTCCCGAGGACAGCACGCTCAGCATCGTCAGCAACGTGGGCGGCACCAATCCGGTAACGCCGGTGCAAAGCGGCACGCCGGTTCCTTATGGAACGATGATTTCGCTGAGCATCCAGCCGATTGGCGTTAATGCCGCCAAGGGCCAGAGCGACGGCATTGCCACCGGCACCGTAACGATCTCGGACAACGGCAATCCGCTGTCCACAATCGCGCTCGACAGCACGGGCTCGGCTTTCTTCACTTCCACGGCCTTTGCCAACGGCAGCCACAGCCTTACGGTCAGCTACTCCGGCGACGCCAGCTTCAACGCTTCCTCTTCCGCTTCACCGGCTGCCTTTACCGTGGGCCAGGGCGCGACCACAACCTACCTGGATTCCAGCACAGGCTCGTTTGGCATTCCCCAGGGCTATCCCTTCTACGGATATATTTTTGTGCAGGGAGCTTATCCCAAGGGCGCAAGCGGCGGTGGAGTGCCTCCGACCGGCAATGTTGTGGCTACGCTGAGCAATGCGACGCAGACAATCGTGCAGACGGTGCAGCTCTCTCCGCTTGCCGCCTCCGGCACTGCTTACGGCATTGCAACCTTCTATCAAATTCCTGTGGGCATGTACAACTTGACCACCACCTATGCGGGCGACAGCAACTGGGCCGGCTCGACGAGCACGATCAACAATTATGTTGAGGTGAATGCGCCGACCGCGCAGCAGGTGCCCACCACCACCACGTTGACCATTACCTCGCCGGCTAACCCGCAGGATATTCAGCCAGGTACGCAGGTCACGGTAACGGCCACTACCACCGGGCCATCGGGATCGACCGTGACGCCGACCGGCCTCTTCGGCTTCCTCTCGGCAGGCAGCTCTGAGGAGTTGTGCGTCCGGAATGTTGTACCTGCGTCGAACCCGGCCACGGTGACGGCGACCTGCACCTACACGGCGACGAACGCGTACCCCAACACGCAGACGGTCTTTGCCGAGTATCTGGGCGACCAGAACTACGTCGGCTCGATGAGCTCCATCCTGTCGTATAGCAATCCCTCGGGAGATTTCACGCTGACCGCCCAGAACCAGAGCGTCGTGGTTGCGTCCGGCACGCCGGCCACTGCCACGGTCCTGCTGGCTTCTTCCACCTCGAACCCGTTCACCGGCAGCGTCAGCCTGACCTGCTCGGTCGCTGGCGGACCATCCGGCAATACGGTGCTGCCAACCTGCTCGATCCCCAGCACGGCGACGATCAACGCATCGGGCCAGACAACGGCCAGTGTGCAGTTGACGACCTCGTTCCCGGCGTCGTCAAGCTCGACGAGCGGCTCCACTGCAAGCATCAAGAAGAATGGCTCGCAGCCGCTTTCGCGTTACCTTGCGGGGGGCAGCTCGGCGCTCGCCATTGTGCTGCTGATCGGCATTCCTGCCCGGAAGCGTGCATGGAAAGCGATGCTGATGGTGGCGCTGCTGCTCTTTGTGCCTGCCATGATGACGGGATGCGGCGGCGGCAGTTCCAAGACGACGACGCCACCACCACCTCCTCCGCCACCCCCGCCGCCACCAACACTTGTTCCGGCCGGAAACTACACGGTAGTCGTCAACGGCATGAATGGTCTGGTGACACACAACGTGCAGATCAACTTCACCGTCCAGTAACAACATCTACCGCACGAAAAGAAGCCCTCCAGCCTGCCCAAGGACTGGAGGGCTTCTTCTTTAGAGACTGGACGAAGAAGCTTTCGATGGCGAGGAAGGGTAAGCCTCATCGCTCAAGAGTGCATCGACGATCATCGCATCTTCCTGCCAGCTTGCCTGGAAATGAAGAAGGACAACGCACCTACTTCATTCGTGCGGGCTTCGCGGAGCATTACGGGTGTACGTTGGTGGTCAATTGGCGCAGATCGTGAAGCGGCGGGAAATCACTGTCCGCCCGCTGCCAGCTTTGCTCAAGATTGCGCAGCAGCGGAGCGGCTGCATCGCGATTGCCTGCTTCCAATAGCAGCTTCCCAAGCTGTAACTCCGCGAGCAGCGAGTACAGGGAATGAGGGGCGATAGCGCGGTGGTTCAGGAGCGTCTGAAACTCTTCTTCTGCGGACTTCATCTGCCCCAGCTTCTGGTAAGCCATGCCACGGTAATACATAGGCGCAAGATCCATTACGCCGTATAGATCGTATGGACGCATCCGATCAAGCTCGCGTAGCGCATCCTGCGGCTTATTGTGCCGGAGAGCCATTACTGCACGGACCTCGGGAATCTCCGCATCGTTCAACAGCGTATCGACAGGCGCCAGGGACTGCGCTTTCCTGGCCTCTTCGCTCGCCCGGTCGAACTCTCCCAGCAGTGCCAGATCGAGCGCCATGGAGATCTCTTCTTCCGGTCCGTGCTGGCCAAGCGTGTAAGCCTGCTGCATGTTTTTCCGGGCCAGCTCTGTCAGGCCCAGGTCGCTTTCCATGGCTGCTTCATTCAGCTCCAGTTGCGTGGCGTATCCCCGCAGATTGTTGGCAAGCGCGCTTTGCAGCGCGGCGGCAAAGAGCCGGCGAGCCTCGTTGAGCCTGCCTTGATACAGCGCGGTCTCCGCGGTAGCGTTGATGAGAACACCTTCCTGCGATTTGCCGCGCGACCACGTCATCTCGCGCTGCATGGCCGCAGTATCGCCTTGCAGAAAGGCTCCCTCATAGCAGGAGAGATGGTATCCGATGGAAACCATATTTCGATGCGCGGGATCGTCGCATAGCGATTTCAGAGCCGGATAGTCGCCCGACTTCAGAAGGGACTGTGCCAGCACTGCAAAAGGAACGGAGAGCGAGGGATTCAGCTCCGTGGCGCGGCGCGCGTTCTGAACCGCCTCGCGCGGCTGCCCGATCATAAGATAATCGACAGCCAGATTGTTGGCCGGAATCACGTCGTTCGGATAGAGGGCGCTCCAGAGCTGATACGCCTTGATGGCGCGGTCGCGCTCTCCGGTGGCGTAATCGTAGTAGCTGGTGGTGATATAGAGCCGTTCGCGGTCCGTAGTGCGCTCGCGCAGGTCAAACGCGCGCCGGTAATAGCCATATCCCTGTGCGGATTCTGCAACATTCGTATAGGTCAGGCCGAGCTGGAGATAGGCGAGAGCAAATTGCGGGTCCAGGTCAATCGCCAGCTTGTAATACGTTTGCGCGTCCACATCGCTGCCGTCGATATGCCGCTGTTCGCCCATGCGATAGGCGCGCAGCGCCGCAAGGGAACTGGTTGTGGCCTGGATCAGAGGAACATTGAAGCGGTTCAGCGTCTCGCGCGATTCACCGAGCCGGAGGCGCATCGTATTGCAGGCTTCGTTGAGCGCCATCAGCAATTCGCCTTGCGAGCCGGCTTTCTCGCTCACCGTTGCTATCCGGTTCGACTGATCGCAGGAGTAGGCATTCACGTGCAATACAAAACCGGAGCCGGATTGTGTGGCCTCTCCGTTGAGCAGAACCCGTCCATGAAGCTGCCGGCACGCCGCTAACTGGTCGTTCAGACTCGGCGGGCCGCCAGGCGGATTGGGGCGGCTCTTCAGCGCGTGCTCAAATTGCTCGCCGGATGCGAGCTTCAGATAGGGGGATTCGCCCATCTTGACGTGAAATGGCAGCGAAAGGGTCTCATCGATGGCGCGGTTTCTGGTGTTATTTGAAAATTCGCCCAGAACCACCGTGTCCTGATCGTGCAGGAGAGGCCGGTTTGCGAGCCGGAAGAGCGCATAGCCCAGGCACGGAAGTAGAATGACTGCTGCCGTGCCCCAGCCCAAAAGCGCGCGTGGCCTGCGGCGGAGCCGGCTTGCAATGGCGGGGAGCGGGAGAAGAGCCGTCGTGGGATGGGAAGGGAATTCGGCAGTCGCATTTCCTGGAATATCGTGCGCAGATTGGGATTGCACGGATTGCGACTGTGGATCGGAACTGATCTCCGGGAGCCCGGAGGTCAGGGCGGCGTCAGGCGGTGCCAGATTCGATACGCGCGCTGGACTCGATACAAGTGCCGCATCCGGTGCAACTGCCGGAGATTCCACGACCGGCTCCGCTTCGCCAATGAAGCGGTAGCCGCGGCGAGCCACGGTTTCCACAAACTGCGGACTGGCGGCGTCATCCCCCAGGGCCTCGCGTAGCTTGGCGGCAGCCACGCGCAGATTCGTATTGAACTCGACAAAAGTCTTTTCACCCCACAGGAGGTTGCGGAGCTGCTCGCGGGAGACTACTTCGCCAGAGTGAGCGATCAGAATTACCAACATGCGGAGCGGAAGGTCCTGAATCCGGACGCGCCTGCCCTTGTGAAACAGCAGTCCGGCCTTCCCCCGCACCTCATACGCTCCAAAGCGCCAGATGTCCGCAGTCTGTCCGTTTTGCTCGTTTTTGAGGCTCACAGTTTCATCATAATGAATCCGAAACCAGCCAAACCCCGCGTTTTCCGTGGCTGCAACGAGCCTGGAAGTGTCCCCGCAGGTCGATGAGAGCGGTAATGGGCAGCCCCCACCGGTGACGCTAAGCAACAGATGAAAAATAACTTATCTGTTAACGTCTGCTTAATTATCAATTTATTTGACCCTGAAGTTAACTACAGGTTTCATAGCCAACAAATGCAATCTCTACGATTTTCCCTGCCTGCCCATCCATTGCCTCGGCTCCGCTGTAGCCGGTTTGCGGCGCTGCTCGGCCAGTTTCTTATGATTGCCTTCTCCCTGACTCGTGCGGCATCCGGGCAGACCCCGACCGCGACCGAGTCGGTTCTGTACAGCCTGAACGGCACTACGGACAGCACCTCTCCGGCGGCCGCGCTGATTCAGGGCAGCGACGGCAACCTGTATGGAACGACGCTCGGCAATTTCTTCACAGACTATGGGTCGGTTTTCAAGGTTGGGCTGGATGGGACCTTTACTCCGGTTTACCACTTCTCCGGAGGCACGGACAGCGCCACACTGCTTGCACCGGTGGTGGAGGGCGGAGACGGCAACCTTTATGGAACGACGGTCGGCAACCTGCTGACCGGCACGGACGGAACAGTTTTTCAGTTGGCGCCCGACAGCGCCACGCTGACCAATCTCTACCAATTTACCGGTGGCGCAAACGGGGCGAGTCCTTATTCCGGTCTGGTGGAGGGCAGCGACGGGAATTTTTATGGCGGCACTTCGTCCGGAGGGTCGTCGAGTTATGGAACGCTGTTCCAAATAACTCCCGCAGGCGCATTGACGACCATAGTGTCTTTTAACAACTTCAATGGCGGGAGCATGTACTATCCGCCCGTGGAAGGCACGGACGGAAATTTCTACGGCGTAACGAACGGAGGCGGGAGCGGGGGAAGCAGCTTCGGAACGGTCTACCAGTTGACTCCCACGGGTACGCTGACCACGCTGTACAGCTTTCGCGGGGCGGGCGACGGAGCATCTCCGGAGGGGCCTCTCGTGGAGGGGCCGGACGGCAATTTTTACGGCGCGACGGGCGGCAATGGCATTGTTTCTGCCGCGAATGGCGGCAACGGAACGATCTTCGTGGTTACACCCGCGGGCGCGCTGACAACGCTCTATGTCCTGAACGGCACAACGGACGGCGCATCCCCCTACGGGCTTTTTCTCGCCAGCGACGGCAACCTCTACGGCCTTACCGCATCCGGAGGAACCAACGGCAAAGGCACTATCTTCGAGGTAACGCGCAGCGGCACATTCACAACGCTCTACAGCTTTGCCGCCAGCGGGGATGGCTCCACTCCCCAGGCCGGTCTGATGCAGGCCAGCGACGGCAACTTCTATGGAACCACCGCGGACGGTGGAAGCAGCGGAACTGGAGCGATCATCAAGCTGGCATTCTCGCCCGCGCTTGCGGCCCCCGTGCAGGTCACATCCAGTGCCGCCTCCGTTCCTCTCGGCTCCTCGATCACGCTGAACTGGCAGGTTCTCAACGCCTTTTCTAAGACCTTTCAGAACTG
>JAATFM010000111.1 GCA_015655195.1 Terriglobales bacterium | reverse complement strand
CGCACAGGATGTGGGCGGAAGCATCTCCGGAACGATCCGCGACGCGCAGGGAGCCGTCATTCCGAATACCGAAGTCTCCATCCGCAACACGGATACGGGAGTCGTCACCACCTTGCAGGCAAACGAGCAGGGAGTCTTTACCGTGCCCTCGCTTCATGGCGGCAACTATGAGGTGACGGTCAAGCACCAGGGGTTTAAGGAAACCGTGCAGAGAGGCATTGTGCTCCAGATCGGCGGGAGTGTCGGCCTCGACATCCGGCTTGATGTGGGCGCGGTCTCCGAAACCGTAAATGTGACCGGCGAGCCGCCGGCCATGGAGATTTCGAATGCTTCCCTGGGAACGGTCGTCGAGCAGCGCCAGATTGCGGAGCTTCCGCTCAATGGCCGCAATGCGCTTGCGCTGGTCATGCTGGCGCCGGGTGTGCGCTCGTTCAACCCAAGCAACCAGTCGGGCTTTGCCGACCGCGGCTCGGCGTTGAGCAACATCAGCATCAATGGCAGCCCTTCCGGCATGAACGGCAACCTGCTCGACGGTGCGAACAACCTTCAGAGTTATACCGGCGAGCTGAGCATCAACCCTACAGTGGATGCGATTCAGGAATTCAACGTGCTGTCGGGCACGCTCTCGGCCGAGTACGGCTTTACCGCAGGCGGTGTGGTAAACATGTCCACGCGCGCAGGCACGAATCGTTTCCACGGCACGGCTTATGAGTTCGACCGCAACGACGCCTTCGATGCGAAGAATTATTTTCTTCACCCGCCAACGCCAAAGCCTGTGCTGCGCTACAACCAGTTTGGCGGATCGCTCGGCGGTCCGGTTCTGCACGACCGCATGTTCTTCTTCGGCAACTACGAGCAGTTCAACTACAACTCACCGGTTGTGCAGATCGGCACGGTGCCGACGGACGCGGAGCGGAAAGGCGACTTCTCGAATTACCTGAACTCGCAGGGTAACGTGATTCCGATCTATGATCCTTCAACCACGCAGCCGCTCGGTGGCGGCGTTTATTCGCGCCAGCCCTATGCCGGCAATATCATCACAACTGCCGAAGACCCTGTCTCGGCCGCTATCCAGCAGTTCTACCCGGAAGAGAACTATCAGAACACGATAAATCCGACCGATGTGCTGACGCACACGAACAATCGCCTGACCGTGGCATCGAACAAACGCTGGATGCGTCAATCCACCGGTCGTTTTGACGACAAAATCTCGGAGAAGCAATCGGTCTTCGTGCGCTATTCCTACTACAACTTCTTCACGGACAATGGCGGTTCCAGCATCTTTACCGATCCTACGGTGACGCTGCGCTATGACAATACGCTGAGCCAGAGCGCAATCATTGCGCACACGTACACCTTCTCTTCAAGCCTCTTCAACGAATTCCGCCTCGCAGCGAATCGCACCTACTTCCAGTTCGCAACTCCCAGCTACGGAGGGAACTGGCCACAGAAGCTCGGTCTGCCGTCGAATGTGCCGAACCAGACCTTCCCGCAGATTTCCGGCAATGGCGAGCCCGGCTTCCAGACAACGGCAGGCGTGCGCGCCGTCACGAATCCCCAGATTATCGACATTATGACCTGGGTGAGAGGCAAGCACAGCCTGCGCATTGGAGTTGACTGGCAGTGGAACCGCGGCAACAACTTTCAGACCTTCAATCCGCCTTCGCAGTTTAATTTTTCGCAGAGCCTGACGGACGACCCGCAGGCCTCAGGCAACACGGGATCGGGCACAGGCAGTGCTTATGCGGGCTTCTACATTGGCGCAGTTGCAAGCGCCCTGGCCTCGGTGAATGGATATGAGGCCGAGCGCAACTATGTTGCCAGCGGATTCATTCAGGATGACTGGCAGGTTACGCCCTATCTCACAATCAATGCCGGCCTGCGCTATGACTATCAGCAGCAGCCGGTGGAGGCGGCGAACGGGATCAGCAACTTCGCACCTAACTCCATCGACCCCATCTCAGGACTGCTCGGAGAGATGGTCTATTCCACGAATCCCGGACAGCCGCGTAACTATCACGGTGAAGATTTTGCCGATTGGGGGCCACGTGTGGGCCTTGCCTGGGACGCGACGCACGACGGCAAGACGGCGATACGCGGCGGCGTCGGCATCTACTACGTGAGCACGTTCAACACGCTGTTCTTCGGCAGCACTACGGCTTACTCTTCCCTACAAACCAGCTACCCTTCGAGCGACGCCAACTATCCGGCCTTCAATTTCAAGGATGGCCTGCCCTACGCCCCCGCGGGATTGTTGGGAGCTAAACTCGGCAGCAACGGCGAACTGGGACAAAACCCTACATGGGATCAGGCGAATGGTCAGGTTCCGACCGCGCAGCAGTACAACCTGTCGATTGAACGACAACTGCCGTGGGGCATTGTCGTGGAAGGCACGTATGTCGGCAACCACGGTGTTCACATGATTGCCGGCAACTACAACATCGATGCTCTTAACGCGGACAAGTATGGCTATCTGGGCACGCAGTTGGCGCAGCAGGTTCCGAATCCCTACGCGGGCCAGGTGCCGGGCGTCTATGGCGGACCCATGGTTTCACTGGCACGCACACTGCTTACGTATCCGTACTATGCCTCCGTCAACGTGCGTAATCCGCACGATGGCAACTTTCACAGTGACGCGCTTGAGATTACCGTTAAGAAGCATATGACGCAGAATTTCACGTTGCTGGGCACCTACACGAAGGCCAAGGTCCTCGACGACAGCATTGCCTCCTCTACTGGTTTCGGCGCAAACTCGACACTGGTGGCAAGTGATGCGCCCCAGGACCCCTTTGCGCGCAACAGGGAGTACGGACTCGACCCTGGGGATGTGTCGCAACGCGGCACCTTTGCTGTCACCTACGTTCTTCCCTTTGGGCATGGACAGATGTTCGGCGCAAACTTGCCTTCCATCGTCAATGGGTTGGTGCAGGGATGGCAAATCAATGCTATCGGCACCTTCCAGACGGGCACTCCTATTCTGATTCAAGGCGCGAATACGGGGGTGGCTTCTCGCCCGAACTATGTCCCTGGTGTGTCTCCGAAGTTGTCGAATCGCACACTCGCCGAGTGGTTCAACATCGCTGCCTTCAAGAACCCCGGCCAGTATCAGTATGGCAACGTGCCAAGAACGCTGCCGAATGTCCGCGCGCCCGGATATAACGATGTCGATTTCTCTATGTTCAAGACGACGCCGCTCTATCACGAGCTTTCTTTGCAGCTACGCATCGAGTCATTCGATGTATTCAACCATCCGAACTTCGGGTTGCCGAATGGCAGCTTCAGTCCGGGAACAGACGGCTTTAATAACAATTCAGCCTTTGGTGGAATCACCTCGGCGGTGAACTCTCGCGTGCTGCAACTTGGCGCGAAGCTGAGCTTCTGATCCTGCCCAGAGAGGCAGCAAAACCTGTGGCGCGCACGGTCAGGGCCGCGCGCGCCATCTTGTCTGTGCAATGCAAAAAGAAGGATGATGCGGATTGATGCGGAGATGGCTCTATCGATGGAGTGTGATGCTGGCCGGAGTGCTGCTGCCTGCCATGACTGCAATTGCTGCAACGGACAATGCTCCGCAGAGGTTGACCTTGCAGGCCGGCGGCTTGCAGATGCGCGTGCAATTTGCGCCGCTGCGCTACTCCTTTGACTACGATGGCGCTACGGCGCTTTCGGCAGCGGACAAAGGCGTGCTCTGGCAAGGCGAAGCTGTGCAGGGCCGACGCTTGAAGGAATGCGGAGGGCACGGTGCGAGCTTTGAGATCTCAAACAGCGGGGGGAAGATTGGAACGCTGAGCATTCAGCTCACGGAGCATCGCGCAAGGCTTGTCTTTACGGCATTGCAGGCTGGAGGCAGGCTGGAGTTCCGTACCGGCGGCCTCGCGCCCGGCTATGGGCTGGGCGACCACAGCATTACGAATAGCCATCGGAATACGGACATCACCGGCTATGCCAACGATCACATGCTTGCCGATGGCGGGCTGGTGCGCTTCGTCAGTAATTTTGTGATTTATCCAAAGCAGGGAGTCGGCGTGGTACTCGTCGATCCCTTCGAAAAGATCGTTCGCAGCACGGCCTCGGAGATCGATCAAGGAGTGGAACATGCGCGAACGCAGACCGAGATGAACTATTTCTTCGGTGGCACTCGTGAAATCTATGCCGAGTTTCTGCATACACGCAATGAGGATGGCTATCCGGTCTTTGAGCCCAAGGCCGCGCTCTTCGGCCTGGGCTGGGAAGCTTTTGGCGAACTCGGCTGGACGACGAGCCAGAAAACGGTGCTGGAGAGTGTCGAGCGTTATCGCGCTGAAGGGTATCCGTTGAAGTGGATCGTAATTGGCTCCGGCTTCTGGCCTAAGGAAAAGGCTTTCCATGAAACGACGAGCTTCGGGCTATTCGATGCGGAGAAGTATCCCGATCCCGCGGCGCTCCTCGATCATTTTCGCCGGGAAGGCATGGTGACGATGCTTGGGTTGCGCATCTGTTTCGTCATAGGAGGGCCGTTTACACAGGATGGGCTGGACCATCGCTACTTTGTCACGCGCAATGGTGAGCCGGAGATTTATCACGGCGAATGGCCCGAGTCACCGTATTACCAGCTCGATGCGCACAATCCGGAGGCTTTGCGCTGGTATCTGGACCTGGTGAAGCGATGGACGAAGTTTGGCGTGGACGGCTATAAGGAGGATCTCTATGGCTATACGGTTGCCGATACGCGCGATGACAAGGTGAATCCGATCAACGACGATCTTATGCGGCATGGCATCTATATCATCGAACGCACAGGCTATCTTGCTTCCAATGGTGACCTGATCCGCATCAACGATTTCAATTACGACGAGAATCAGGATCGCGGGCCGGTTAATTCGCTGGCGCTTGCCTACTCCGGCGTGCCGTTGCTCTATCCCACATTGATTGGCGGTTCCTTTACGGAAGACAAATTCTCAACGACGCGCACGCACCGCATGCAGGTCTACATGATGCGCAATGCGCAGTGGGCGGCGCTGCACTGCGGCATGTCGCTGGGCGAACCGCCGTGGAGTTTTCCGGAGCCGGACGTGGCGCGTGTGATGCGCGAGTCTTCGCTTTTGCATGCGCGGTTGCAGCCATATCTTTATAGTGCTGGCGTACAGTTTTCGAAAGACGGCTATCCGTGGCCGATGGCTCCGCTGCCGGTGGCCTTTTCAAAGGATGCGAATGTCTATGGACGCGAGAATGACAAGGTGCGCGGCTATGAATGGATGATTGGTGATGCGCTGCTGGCAACGCCGCTCTATGGCGATGACTATCTGACGGCAGATGCGCGTGATGTCTACCTGCCGGAAGGGCGATGGATGGACTACGACACCGGCACCGTATATGACGGGCCGAAAATGCTGAAGGATTTCGCGATTCCTGTAACAAAGACGCCTTTGTTTGTCGGCGGCAGCGGTGTAGTGCTGGAAGAAATCGATGGCCACACGGTAGCTCGCGTCTATCCGATTGCGAATGGCTCTCCCGCGCAGTTCCATCTGGATGGTACGACGAAGATCACTACAGTTGCAGTAAGCGTGAAGAACTGGAAATCGCCTTCTGTCATAGACACGACGACGGGTAATCCCGTTGCCGGCGCATGGGCAAGGCACGCTTATCAGTTCAACGTGGAGAAGGGGCATAGCTATCGTGTGCAATAGCTATGCCCGGTAAAACATCAAGGCCGGAAGCGAAGCAACACGGTTCCGTGCGCGGGAATCTCGCGCCGGAACCGGTCGCCAGTGAGCGGAATGTCCTTGTGTTGCCAGAGATCGCGTGCCTGCGCGGGATGGTTCAGCCCGAGTGCATTCCAGTCGAACTCGGCCACCTGCGCATGATCTGCCCGGTTGAAGACGCCGACTGCGAGCTGATGATTGGCTAACTGCTTCGTCCATACCTCGATCAACCCCATCTGGAGGATACGCCTGCCTGTGACGCCAAGTGCATCCTGATCGATGGCAATGACCTCCCGGTTGGTTAGGATCGCGGCTGTCTCGGCGCTCATTGAGCGCAGATCGTTCCCGGTGATGAGCGGCGCGGCCAGCAGTGCCCACAGGCTCATGTGTGTGCGTTGCTCATCTGGCGTGAGATGGCCGTTACCGACCTCCAACATATCCGGGTCATTCCATCCGCCGGGACCGGACCATTGGGCAAGCTCCGACTGCGAGAAGCCAATGTTCTCAATGCGCTTCCAGCCTGGATTAATATCGTCTGTCGTGCGCCACAGGTTTGCTCCGGCAAGCCTGCCCCAGGTCCAGACATGCTCCTTGCCTCCGGAAGAGATGCTGAAGACGACGGGCCGGCCTGTCTTGCGTAGTGCATCTCCCATGCGCTGATAAATGGCGCGCATGTCGCCGTCGGGATAGAGACGGAATGCGCTGCACCAATCGTATTTAAGGTAGTCGATACCCCAGGCAGCAAAGGTCGCCGCGTCCTGCTCTTCGTGCCCGTAACTGCCGGGGTATCCCGCGCAGGTCTCTGTGCCGGGGGAAGAATAGAGCCCAAGCTTCAGCCCTCTGGCATGCACATAGTCAGCAAGCGCCTTCATGTCCGCGAATTTTTTGTTTGGGTGAAGCTGGCCGCTACTGTCTCTTGGACCTTCCCATGTGTCATCGATGTTGATATAGGTGTAGCCCGCATCGCGCATACCGCTGCTCACCATTGCATCGGCTATCTGGCGCACGATTGCATCCGTAATGCGACCCTGAAAGTAATTCCAGCTATTCCAACCCATCAGTGGCGTTTTCGCCAGGCCGTTTGACGGCACCACATGCAAGGGCGGGGGAGGGATTGCGACGAACCTGCTTTGTTCTTCCGTCAATCGCGTGGCGGAAAGCGTCGCGGCGGGCATATTCGGATCATGAACGGTGATGGACAGATTGCCATCTTTGACCTGCCCATCGTATTTCCAAATGGACTCGCCCATGTGAATTTGAAAGGCGAAGCGACCATCGCTGATGGTTCCCTGTTCAATCGACAGATTGCCCCACGCAACCTCTACCTGTCCGGTCAATCTGCCATCGGAGGCATGAAACTGATAAACCGTGGAGGCCGTATTACCGTCGTCGTTCGTGTGTGTGGTCTTCCAGGTTCCCTCCACGGGGGAAACAGTGGATTGGGCAGACACGATTAGAGTGCCAACAAAAAGAAGCCCGCAGAGTGAGGCAAGAAACGCTGTACGCATGTATCTCCTGATAAAAACCACCGGCGGTCATAGTAACCGCCGGTAGGCTGGAAGGATTGTTTTTATTGGTTGTGGGCGAAGCCCGAGCCGGACTGGCGATGCGGCGGCAGATAGGGCCGAATGCGACTCGGTTCGCCGAAGTGCTCCGGCCTGTGCCAGCCGCCTTTGCGGTCAAGACATTCGGCATCCTGGGGATTGTCAGGCAGGTAGACGAACTCAACCGCATCGGCCATCACGTAGCCGTTCGCTCCGTCATTGCGAATGGTTACATTCCCTGTAGTGCCCGCGGCAAAGTTGTAAGTGCCAAGATACTTCCACCAGATGTTGTCGCTGTTCTGCTGGTCAACGGTAACGGTTGTTGTTGCTCCGTTGCTGTTGATGTCTACAGGCGTGTTGGTGGCGCGGTTCGTGCCTGCCGGGTAGCGCGTATACACCGCATAATTGCCGGCGACTGGAAGCGTAGGCGTAAAGATCACGCTTTTGCCGCCTGTGGCGCCGGTATCGCCGTCCGTCAGGTAATCGGAGCCGTAGTAAAGCGTCGCTGCGGAAGTGGATGAGGTCCATGTGCCGACCTTGGTGGCCGCCGTGTCATCGACGAGGATGCTGCCGATGGCCGCCACAGGTGCGGAGACCGTGCCTTGGCCTGTTCGGTTCACGCCTGCAACTTCGTAATAGTAGGATGTGCCCGCTGTTACTGTTGTATCGGTATAGTGATCGAGTCCGGTTGGCACATTGATCGCTATGACCGTATAGGGTCCGCCGCTGCTGCCGGCGCGCAGAATGTTGTAGCTGTCTGTAAACGGAGCCTCATGCCATTGCAGCGTTACCTGGTTGGCATCGGGCGTGTCGATCAAGGCAATGTCGGCTGGCGCGGGCGATAGCGTTGCGGGCAACGGAGGAGATGCCAGGCCGGGAACGAAGCGCACCGCATCGACGGAAACCGTGCTGGTTGTGCCCGCATTGCTGATTACCACGTTGCCTGACGTGCCGGCAGAGAAGTTATAGCAGCCTAAATAAACCCATTCGCTGCCATGGTGCTGCTCGTTCACGTAAACGGTGGAAGCGCCGTCGGAGCCATTGATGCTGATCGGCACATTGGTCGCACGTCCCGTTTCGTTGCCCACAAAGCGGAAGTAAACGTCATACTTGCCGCTCGAAGGAATGGTCGGGGTGAAGGTCACGGACAGGCTGCCTTTGTTCGTGTTGCCATCCGTGATGTAGTCCGGGCCATAGTAGCCGCCGTTGTTCGTGCTTGCCGGCCAGCTTCCCTGGAAGGTCACGCCGGAAATATCGGCATCGTCCTGCGTGATCTGAACTGCCGGAAGATTGAAGTTGGTGATGGCCGCCGTGTTGTAAGTGCCCGGATCGCCGCTGCTGACTGCCGCGCCAATATAGGCGGATTTCCCCATGATGCCCGAGGCGATGTAGTTCTTCGTGTCTCCCACGAGGCGCCAGTTGATGCCGTCTGAGGAGATGTAGGCGCTAAAGGCATCCTCTTCGCGTATCAGGCGCAGCCACGCGGGGAAGGCAACGCCGGAAATCGTAGCGATGCGCATGGGGATGGCACCGGTTGCCGTGCGGCTTTGCAGAATGCACTTGCCATTGGCGAGGAAGACTGCAACGTAACGCGCATTCGCGTCCATGTTCTCGCGCGCCATGATGCCGGTCTGCGGCGTATGGGAGCCGGTGGGCGCGGGAACGGAAGTTACCTTCATGGTGAAATCCGCATTGCTAGGCAGCGGCTGCGCGGCATAGTGGAAGCTGTCGGACGAATGGCTGAAGTAGCCGTTGCCGGCCCCTTGAATTGTGGCGCGGCTGTCTGTGCCGAGAGATGTCGAGCCTGCAAGGCCGGTGCTGCCCACATCCTGCCCGGAGGTGTAGGGGATTGCGGCGGATGTATCATCGCGCGTCCAGGCGCGGATGTAGTCGATCTGCATATAGGCGGGGAAGACCGTTGCCGGCATGGGCGCGCCCGGCCAGCTACCGCCGATGGCCAGGTTTGCGATCAACTGCATCGGGTTGGTCATGTTTGAGGCCGCATAGGTTTGCGCAACCATCTGTCCATCGTAGTAGTAGGTCAGGTTGTTGCTGTCCCACTCGAGTCCGTATGTGTGATACGCGGTCGAGGTGTCAAACGTGTAGACATACTTGGCGAGATAAGCTCCTGACTGTGACTGAATGGCGCCGACGTGCGGGCCATCCGGCATATTGCCGATCATCTCCAGTATGTCGATCTCCGGTGGCCAGGAGTGGTTGTCGTTGTCCATCCAGAAGGCGGGCCAGAATCCCGTGCCCGCCGGCAGTTTGGCGCGCATCTCGAAGTAGCCGTGGGTCTGGCTGAACTTACTCCACGAAGCGATCATGCCGGAGGGATAGTGATACGGAGCGCCGGTCACCGGATCGACGACATCCCTCTTGTCGCCCTCGATGGTCAGCACGCCATTCGCTTCCGTGAGCTGGCCGGTGGGTTGGTATAGCTCCATCTCGGCATTGCCTTGAAGAGTGCAGGGAGTGCCTGTGCCTGCGCCCTGGTCCTCATAGCAGGTATTCCACTTTGAGGTATCGAGCGTAGTGCCGTTGAATTCATCCTGGAAGGTGAGCGTCCACCCGCCAAGACTCTGAGCGCGCAACCCGGAAGCTGTTGCGGCCATGACGAACGCCAGGAGCATGGGAACCGGAAAAAACCTCTTGATTTGCATAAGGAGGATCTCCATGGGTCTCTTTTTCCGCGCCGGAAAAAGAGAGTATTTGCATCTGGAGCGCCATCCTAGCAGTAATCGAGCATCCCCGAATAGAGTTTTTTATAAAAAATCTAAAATATTAGACTTGACGATAGGGGGCCCCGCTCGCTATCGTTTGCAGGTGCTTTAATGGTCCGTGCGTGCCGTCTGGTACCGGGATCGGCATCTCAGGACACTGATACGGGTATCTGGCCGGCGCACCGGGAGCAACGACGATGAGACTGAATGGCAAGGTCGCCATCATTACAGGTGCGGGAGAGGGAATAGGACGCGCAGCGGCGCTCCGTTTCGCCCGCGAAGGGGCAGCCGTAGTTATTGCCGACCGCAACTCCGAGAGCGCGCGAGAGACGCAGAGCAGGATTATTGCGGACGGAGGCCGTGCCAGGGAAGTCATCACCGACGTGTCCTCATCCGCGGAATGCTCGCGCCTGATTGAACAGTCGCTGAATGTTTACGGCAAGATCGACATCCTTTACAACAATGCGGCCATTACCTCACTCTCTCCTGTCGCGACAATCTCCGACGAGGAGCTGGACCGGGTGCTCGCGGTCAACCTCAAGAGCATGTTCTACCTGTGCAGGGCGGCGCTTCCATCGATGACGGCTCAGCATTCGGGTGTGATCCTGAACAATGCCTCCATCACCGGCATTGTGGGCGCACCCGGCATGGCGGCTTATGCCACGGCGAAGGGCGCCATCATCACTCTGACCCGGACGCTTGCGCTTGAGGTTGCGGAGTCCGGCATCCGGGTGAACTGCATTTGTCCCGCTTCTGTTGATACGGCCATGCTGCGCGCCTCTTTTGCCGCTACGCCCGATCCGGAGCGCGCGCGAGCGAACAATATCAAGCGGCATCCGCTTGGCCGTCTCGGAACACCGGAGGATGTGGCCAATCTTGCGCTGTTTCTCGCCTCGGATGAAGCCTCTTTCATCACTGGCGGAACGTATGTGATTGACGGCGGAGCCACGCTGGCCCGGAGATGGAGAGAAGAATGAACGGAGAGCGGCGTGAGCGCACGCTCCATACAATCGAGACGCATCGGTTGATTTCCATTCTGCGCGCGGACATGCGCGGCAGAGAGATGGAAATTGCCGGCGCGCTTGCGGAGAGCGGCATCCGTGCACTTGAGCTATCGATGGTTTCGCCAAATTTCGATCGCGCATTGCGTCGGCTTGCAGAAGCATTTGGAGAGCGCATGGCGATAGGTGCGGGCACGGTGCTTACGGTTGACGATCTGCAGCGCGCCATCGACGCGGGAGCCAGCTTCATTGTCTCGCCAAACACGAATCCGGAAGTGATTGAAGCTACGTGCGCCGCCGGGCTGGTCTCCCTTCCTGGCGCGATGACTGCGACGGAAGTCATATCTGCTTCGGCGCATGGAGCCGATTTTGTGAAGCTCTTCCCTGCCGTTTCGCTTGGCCCGGCTTTTGTGCGGGCATTGCGCGGACCGTTGCCCCATCTGAAGCTGGTGCCCACGGGGGGCGTGCAACTTCAGCATCTGCCCGATTATTGGCGTGCCGGTGCTGCGGCAGTTGCTATCGGATCGGAGCTGGTGAAGCAGGCCACGTTCGAGAGTGAGAATCTGGACACGCTGCGCGAAAGAGCCCACGCATTTGTCGCAGCGGCGGAGAGAGCGCCGCATGACTGATGCCGCGCGTTCCATTCTCTGCCTCGACATGGGAACGACGCGGACGCGCGTCTGGTTTGTTCACGAGGGAAATATCGTTGCCCGGGCCGCTGAGGACTTTGGCGTGCGCAATCTTGTTACCGGGAAAGCGGCACGCACAAAGCAATCTCTGCGGAACCTGCTACATGCGGTGGAGCAGGAGGCATGGAAGCACAATGCCGTGCATCGGCCAGAGTGCATCGTTGCCGCGGGAATGATTGGCGCTCTACAGGGATTGCACGAGGTGCCGCATATTGCGGCGCCCGCAGGAGCGCGGCAGCTTGCAGATGCGATCGTCCGCGTGGAGTTGGTGGAGATTACGCAGCTTCCGCTGTACATTGTGCCTGGCGTACGCCAGCAGGCGGCAGACTCCACGGACGAAGGCATCTGTACCGGGGATGTGATGCGCGGAGAGGAAAGCCTGATTGTCGGGCTGGTTGCCTCGGGCCGTATGCGCGCGCGGGAGTGCCTGCTGAATCTGGGCTCGCACTGGAAGTGGATCGTTCTCGATGGCGAATGTCAGATCGCATCCAGCCGGACCTCGCTGACGGGAGAGATGATTCATGCCGTGCAAACCCATACGTTGTTGGCCTCTGGGCTTTCTCCGGAGAGGCCGGAGGTCTTCGACATGCACTGGCTGCATGAGGGAATGCGCCAGTCACAGCGCGAAGGTCTCTTTCGCGCACTTTTATGTGTGCGCCTGCTGGAGTTGAGCGGACGAACGAACAGCGAGCAGCGCATCTCATTCCTTTATGGAGCTTTTATTCAGCAGGAGATCTCTGTGATGCGGACGTCCGCGTTCTTCTCTGAAATGCCGCACGCAAAGGTGTTGATTGCCGGCTCGCCGGCCCTGTCTATGTGCTGGCAGGAGCAGTTGCGCGAGTTGGGATGGGATGCCGAGGCAATGACGGCGGAAGAGGTGGAGCGGGCCTACTTACAGGGACTATTCCATCTTTTTGCCAACAGGAACGACTCAGAATCGCAGTAAGGGGATGCCGGTGCGGCTGCTTGCGAGAGATACGTGGACACTACAAAGAACGGCGGCATGGTTAACAGCGCTCCTTACGTTGGCTGCATGGGGTTCCGTCGCCGTCGCGCAGCAGCCTGTGGAGGACAGTCCCGCCATTGAAGAAAGAGTGTTGGCACTGCTCGCGGGAATGACGCTTGAGCAGAAGATCGATCTTCTTGGTGGAGTCGATGCTTTTTACACGCATGACATCCAAGAGCTGCACATTCCAAGGATGAAGATGTCGGACGGTCCGATGGGCGTTCGCACTTGGGGGCCGTCAAATGCGTATGCCGCGGGCGTCAGTCTTGCCGCCTCGTGGGACCCGCAGCTTGCCGGCCGCGTTGGCGCTGAGATCGGCGACGATGCACGTGCGCGCGGCGTGCACATTATGCTTGGTCCCGGAGTCAACATTGCCCGCGCGCCGATGGGCGGCCGCAACTTTGAATACTTCGGCGAAGACCCGTTTCTTGCCGCAAGGACCACCGTGGCCTATATCAAGGGCGTGCAGAGCCGAGGCGTGATGGCGACTGTCAAGCACTTCGCGGCCAACAATCAGGAGTATGCACGCCATGATGTCAGTTCGGACATTGACGAGCGCACGCTGCACGAGATTTATCTTCCAGCCTTTGAAGCCGCTGTGAAGGAAGCGCACGTGGCCGCCATCATGGATGCCTACAATCCGGTAAATGGCGTTCATGCCACGGAAAACGCGCACCTGAATGACGGTATTGCACGCCATGAGTGGGGCTTTGACGGCTTTATCATGTCCGATTGGGGCGCGACTTACGATGGCATTCGCGCCGCGAATGGTGGGCTCGATTTGGAGATGCCAGACGGATGGTTTATGAACCGCGGCACGCTTACGGATGCAGTCCGGCAGGGTAAGGTGCAGGCATCGGTCATCGATGAGAAGGTGCGCCGCATTCTGCGTAAAGAGATCGAGTTTGGTTTTCTTGACCGCCCGCAGCAGGATGTCACAATTCCCATCGACAGGCCCGCGGCGCGCGCAACAGCGTTGCAGTCCGCGCTGGAGAGCATGGTTCTGCTGAAGAATGACGGGCATATTCTTCCGCTCGATCCCGGCAGGATCAAGACAATCGCGGTGATTGGACCGGATGCCTGGCCTGCGCTATCAGGCGGAGGTGGAAGTTCGCAGATCGTTCCCTTTGCGCCCGTCAGCTTTCTTGCGGGTATCGAGAGCTATCTTGGCGCGCGCGCAAAAGTGCTTTATAGCCGCGGCGTTCCTGCTGCGCTCGATATCTTTAAGCACACGGCATTTCACACCAACGGCAAGGATGGTCTTCTGGAGGAGCGCTTCGCGAGCAGCGACTTTACGGGAAAGCCCGAGACTTCGATTCGCGAATCGCTCACGGGGGAGCCGGGGAGCCGCGCACCGGCGGAGCAATCCTCGGAGCGAAGTGTTCGCTGGTCGGCGGATTTCACTCCATCCATCAGTGGAGAATATGCGGTGCTCTTTACCTG
>JAATFM010000063.1 GCA_015655195.1 Terriglobales bacterium | reverse complement strand
CTACGAGTCCCGTGTGCTGCTCGACTGGCGCTTGCTGCACCCCACAGAGGAGCGTCCCTGGGACAAGCTCTGCGACCAACTCGCCGGACGCGGCGTGCCGCATCTCGAAGATGCGCTGGCCGATCTGGAATTGCGCCTTGTGCACACGGCGCTGCGCCAGGCGCTCGACCCAGCCTTCGTCCATCAGCTTGCCGAACTGACTGCCGAAACGGAAGAGGCGAGAGAAGAATCAGGCTTCTTCCTCGTGGCGTGGGACCACTGCGAGGCATTTCTGCGCGAGGCCGAGGCGTTTGTTTCCACCTTCGTGCCACAGCCCGCATCGTTGCACGCACTGCTCCGCTCCGCGCTCCGGATTCCGGCGCTCGACTCCGGACTTTCCGCGTCGGCACGTCGTGTTCTGCCCGCCGCTGGTTCACCGCCTGCGCTGTGGGGTCCGGTGCTGGCGTGGTGTCTGATTCAGGCTGCTTCTGAGGCCGTCAGCGGGGAGGATTCCCGGAGCGGTGCGCTTAATCTATTCGACCGCCTTCGCCTCCGTGAGCCATTGGCACAAGCCTTCCAGGCCATCGGCATCGCAGGGGAAGATGCGTGGAAAGCCGCGGCACGCATCAAGGTTCTACTGCTCTCTGAGCTTGAGAAGAGCAAGCCCGCGAAAAACGAACCGGAGACGAGCGAACTTGCCGCCGATCAGGTGGAACCAGCCACAGGCAAAGCGAAACCGGAGCAGGCTGGAGCAAGCGACAAGCTGTCTAGCCCTGCGGAACCCGCCAGTTTCGCGGAGCCAGTCAGTTTATGGCATGATCCCGACCTGCGCTGGCTCATCGGAGTTCACGCATGGGAGGGCAGCGAATACTTCGTCCGCGAGCCATTCGAAGATTTGCTCTGGTTTCGGGAGTTGCCTGCGCTGATAGCAGCAGCCGGAGAAAAGGCTCCCGATGCTTCCACAATTGCGGAGCGCGTTGCGGTCTCGCTTGCAGCCGCTGAGGCATCCGGTTACCGGCTCGACAAACTCACCGCCGCCGAGCCTGCCGAGCCGGAGAGCGCACCGGAAAGCGATCCGGCAACGGACGAGATGGATGCAGCGCCGGAGCCAGCCCCAATCCCGGCCAAAGCCGCATCGGAAGCGAAACAGGCTGAAGCGGTAGAGAGCAGCCTGAAGGAAAAGGAGCTTTCAAAATGATCCGTGCCGGTCTGGTTGGCTTTGGTCTCGCGGGCCGCGTCTTTCATGCGCCGCTGCTTGCATCGGTCGATGGTTTCGAGTTGGTTTCCGTCGTCGAGCGCGGCACAAGTCTTGCCGCGGAGCGCTATCCCGGCATCCAAACCTGCCACAGCTTTGCAGAGATGCTGGCCGATGCGTCGCTCGACCTTATCGTGATTGCTACGCCGAACGAGACACATTTTTCGATGGCGATGACGGCCCTCGAAGCCGGCAAAAATCTCGTCATCGACAAGCCGATGGCGATTCAATCCGCTGAAATCGTCGAGTTGGCCTCTCTCGCTCGCGCCTGCGGACGGCTTGCTGTTCCGTTTCATAACCGCCGCTGGGACGGCGACTTTCTGACGATTGCGAAACTGATACACGAGGGTTCGCTAGGCCGGCTCGTTCATCTCGAATCGCGCATGGACCGCTGGAATCCTGGCGAGCCGCGCAAGCCATGGAAGAACGATCCGCGGCAGGGCGGGCTGCTCGTCGATCTCGGCACGCACCTGGTAGATCAGGCGCTCGTCCTCTTCGGCAAGCCGCTCGGCGTCGGCGCGGAAATCGACCGCGAGCGCGACGGCGAAGGCGCAAACGATTCCTTCACCGTGCGTCTGCGTTATGACAGCCTGCGCGTCCATCTCGCCGCAAACATGCTTTCCTCCATCCCCGGCTCGCGGTACAGCCTGCGCGGTACGAAAGGAAGCTTCCGCAAGCACGGCATCGACCCGCAGGAAGCCGCGCTGGACAAAGTTACGCGCATCGACAGTCCCGGCTGGGGCCATGAGCCCATAGAGGAGTGGGGAAGGCTTCACATTGAGGTCGAAGGCGGCATGGACACCGAGCAGGTCGAGACCCTCCCCGGCGACTACCGGCATTTCTACGCACAGCTTCGCGAAGCCATCGAGGGTCGCTCTGCCCCGCCCGTCACACCAGCCGAAGCCTGGCGCGTAGCGCGCATTCTTGAGTGGGCTCACCAAAGCGCCGAGGAGCGCCGCGAAATTCCCTGCGAGTGGTCCGGCGAGCCTGCGTAGTACTTAGTGAATACGAATGTCGCCCGAGCCGGTATGAACTTCGACATCCGGCCCGCCGCCGCCGATGCGTCCGGTGATGTGGTGGTGGTCCATGCTGCCCTGAACCGTCATCTCGCGGTCACTGTGCACCGTGCCGGAGCCGGTCTCCGCGTTGAGGTGAAAGCCGGCGCTGCCAGTCGATAGCTCCACGTTGCCCGAACCGGTGGTGAGCTTCCACGTACCGGTCGGCGCGCCGGCTGCCTTGATGTTGCCCGAGCCGGTATGAGCATCGAGGCCACCGCGAAGATCGCGCAGCTCGATGCTTCCGGAGCCGCTATGAGCGCGAACATCGCCCGAGCCGGACTGCTCCGCCACAATATCGCCCGACCCCGTGCCAACCGAAAACCCGCTACGCAGGCCGGTGGCGTGGATATTGCCCGAGCCGGTATCGAGCTTGGCGTTTTCTCCTACTCCGCTATCGGTAATGTCGCCGGAGCCGGAGTGCGCCTCAAGAAAGGCATTTGCCGGAGCCTGAATCTCGTAATCGATGGAGACGTTGTGAAAGCTCTCGTTCTGGCGTCCGATGTGGACAATGTTGCCGGTCTGCTCGATGGGTGGATGAGACGCAATCTCGCGCACTTGCCCCTCGCCAGCCATCCAGTTGGAGTGTACCGTGCCGTGAATGACGATCTGGCTGCCGGAGCCCGCGGTGATGTGAATATTTCCCGAGCCCGTCTGCACGGAGAGATCGACGCGCCCGCTGACCGAAAGCGTGCGATCAAAGCTGGCCTGCGATGCAAAGGCGGGCGCAAAAGTGGACAGAGACAAGAGAGCAAGCGGAGCGGCTACAAGCCGGAACTTCATTGCGATACCTCCAAAGAAATAGGACAACGGAAACAAGGAACAAAACTACTGCTGCAAAACCACCTGGTCGCCTTCCTTCAGGCCGCTCAGGACTTCCGTGATGGAGCCGTT
>JAATFM010000307.1 GCA_015655195.1 Terriglobales bacterium | reverse complement strand
ATCCGCCTGATGGGCGGCCGCGATCAATTCAATGCGCGGCTGGATCGGTTGTTTGTCGAACAGCCCGGTACATCCAAGTTCTCGTTTTTCGCGCAGTTTCCCGATGCGACGGGATTGGTTGGATTATATGCGCAAGGTAACGAGCCCAGTTTTCACATTCCTTATTTATACGATTTTTCCGGTCAGCCCTGGAAAACGCAGCAACGGGTAAGGCAGCTCATGGATGTCTGGTATGGCGATGGGCCGATGGGTATTCCCGGAGACGATGATGGCGGCGCCACGTCCTCATGGTACGTGCTGAGTGCAATGGGCTTTTACCCTGTGTGTCCGGGCAGTCCTGTCTATGAGATCGGCAGCCCTATTTTTACGGAAACACGACTGACGCTCGGTAACAGCAGAGTATTCATCATCAAGGCAACGAATGCCTCCGCACAGAATAAGTACATTCAATCAGCCATACTCAACGGAAAAGTTCTGAATCGGCCGTGGTTCAGCCATTCCGACATTGCACAAGGCGGTTCGCTGGTATTGACAATGGGGCCGGAACCCGACAAGCAGTGGGGCAATTTGCCCGATGAGGCGCCTCTCTCAATGTCCTCGACGGCAGAATCAACGATGAACCCGATCCAGTAAACAAGCTTTCAGAAATACAAGGGAGAGCGTGATGCGAAAGACGATTTCTATCTTATGTATGTTCCTGTTTGCCGCAGCCGCGACGACAGTTTCAGCCGAGGCGCGATTGATCGCAGTCACGTCTCCAGACTACCGGTCGGATGTTCACGGCAACACCGTAATCCGCGTCAGCGCCGAGGGGTATCAGAGTCCTCTGATCGTCAACAGTTGGCTACCCGGAGGTCCTTACGGATCCGATTCGACTGTCGCCTCGGTAACGCTGAACAAGAAAGGCGAGGGTTCCTTTACATTTCGGTCGAATAGTTATCCACATGGGCCGATCACCGTAAGAATTTCCGGAACCCGGACCGCGGATGGATACAAAGACACCTGCTATCTACAGCTTTATAACACCGGCGGTGTCCGCTGGAACGAGGGAATGCCGTCGACGCCGCCACCGGCAGCCGCCGGAATGTCTCTTGCATTTCAAGACGATTTCGACGGTCCGCTTTCCATTTCCGCCACCGGCGTTGGAGCACGATATGGCGCACATAAGCCGGATGGCCTGGATTTCAGCCAGATTCCTTTTGCGAACCCGACGGCCGATGGGCCGTTCTTTCAACGTGACACATACTTAATTATTCGCGCCAATGCGCTGCTCCACACGACTGGTCTGATCTCGTCGATTAACTCGAAAGACGCTACCGGATTCACGGTGAAGGCTCCCTACTACATGGAGTGCCGGTTTATTGCTCCCGATGCAACCGGCACCTGGCCAGCCTGGTGGACGCTGACCAACGAATATAAAGACGGCAAGTGGGGACCAAAGAGCGATGAACTTGACACGATTGAAGCCTACGGTGGCGACGGTCCCAAGAATCCCAATGCATCCACTACTTATATGGTTACTCCGCATATGTGGGGTTATCATGTCGGATCGGGAACCGATAAAAGTAATCCCATCGACATGACGAAGTTTGGCGGTGGCGGAGGTTGGGCGTACACTCCCCACACATATGGTTTGTTGGTTAAGCCGGATGTGCTCGAGTTTTATCTCGACAATGTCAAGGTCCTTTCGCTGCCGCCTTCCCCTCTCGCCATACAGAATCCGACTTATTTCATGGTGAATCTTGCCATCGGTGGAAGCGGCTGGCCTGTGGATCTGTCGCGGTATGGAAATATCGTTGATATGTATGTCGATTACATCAGGGTTTACCACTAAGTCTCCGAAAAGATAGTCGGAGCGGGGCACGAGAGTTTGCATGAACTCAAAAACCGAACCCACAAATAGTTGAAACATTTAGCATAGATCAATGCGCACCAGGTATATGCCGAGCAATGTTCACCAAGGTCGATGCAAAATGAAATATGCTCTCATCTCAATTGTAGGCGCTCTGTCGCTCTGCACATCTATGTCAGCCTCAACGTGCGGAGATCTTATGAAGCTGCCTCTACCTCATGGGAAGATTACGGCCGCGGTCATTGAACCTGAAGATAGGACGAATGCGAATGCTGCGCCTGTAATGCGCGGCCTTCCTTCCTTCTGTCGAGTCGATGCAACACTTACTCCGACGCCGGATTCAGACATAAAGATAGAGATATGGATGCCAGTGTCCGGGTGGAATGGCAAATACGAGGGCACCGGCTCTGGAGGATTTGCCGGTTCGATTCAGTCATGGGATCTCGCCAATGGATTACGGCGCGGCTATGCGGTTGCAAACACAGACATGGGAACGGCTCCTTCAACCGGGCTCAACGGGGATGCACTTATCGGCCATCCTGAAAAATGGGCTGATTGGGGTATGCGCGCTACGCATGAGATGACGGTTGCGGCAAAGCAGATCATCCAGGCCTATTATCAAAAGCCACCGCAACACTCTTATTTCAACGGCTGCTCGACTGGTGGCGAACAAGGCTTGATGGAAGCGGAACGCTTTCCGGATGACTACGATGGAATCATCTCCGGCGCTCCGGCAAATAATCGTACCCGGCTTCACGTCGCCATTCTGTGGAACTTCGTGATGTCGGAGAGACCGCCGGAGTATCGCATTCCGCCGCAAAAGTTACCGATCCTGACGCAGGCCGTTCTTCACTCCTGTTCGGCTCAGAAGGCTGTTCCGTCAGATAACTTCCTTTCCGATGATCCCACGATGTGCCACTGGAACCCACAGACGCTGCTCTGCAAGGCGGGTGATGCACCAGACTGCCTTACTGCGGAACAGGTCATGACTGCGAAACAGATTTATGCTGGGCCCCGCAATGCCTCCACACACGTTTCCTTATATCCAGGGGTCGAGCCTGGAAGTGAGTCAGGATGGAGTTCCTTCGTCCCTGAAGATGGCAAAGCGCCTTATGGCTCGCTGTTCAAATGGGTCTTTGGTTCGGATTGGGATTGGCGTTCGTTTGATTTCAATCACGATGTTTCCAGGGTTGATGCGCGCCTGGGGCCAAAGCTCAACGCGACAAGTCCTGATCTGCACACTTTCAAAGCCAGCGCTCATAAGCTGATTCTCTATCATGGCTGGGCAGACTGGCTTGTTCCTCCACGTGAGTCCGTTCACTACTATGAGCGCGTGGTAAATACCAATGTTCAGGACACGACGGCTTCGCATCGCAGCAAACTCGAAGAAACGGAAAGTTTCTTCCGTCTCTTCATGATCCCAGGGATGGCGCACTGTGGAGGTGGCCCCGGTCTGAACAATGTGGACGCTTTGACTCCGCTTGAATTGTGGACCGAAAAAGGGATTGCACCTGAAACTCTGACGGCATGGCGAGACGACCATGACAAGATCCAGATGACGCGGCCCGTGTGCGCTTACCCGCTGTCAACACATTACAAGGAAACCGGAGATCCGAATGACGCGGGGAGTTTTCTCTGCTCAGTACCCAGAATCGAAGAAGGGCCGTCGCATAGCGATGAGCATTCATTATCGAATCGGTAGTGTTCAAGGTTTTTCGCACTTTCGATCTTCCATGGAACTCAGGAAGATTGTTGGTTGGTGTTTTGCTCTATGTCCTCATGGGACTTAGAGCAAAACACTCGGGCGATGGCCTGTGCCTCGTCCATTCGCCCGAAGCGCGGATAGCATTTTGATCCCCAGCAAGTTCGCCAGTGAGAGCGCGGCTAGCTTCGCTCTCACTGCAATCCCTGGACAGTAACTGTCAGGTTTAGCGTATGCGTATCCGTTTCTGTTCCATTGGACGGAGTTCCTGTGGAGGTAACTGCAACCGTGGTTGTTCCTGGGCTTGCATACTGTGTGGTGGCAGAAGAACCATGAGCGGCACAGCCAACTACACTCAATCCTCCGCATAAGAACATGATCAGCATCAATGTGGAGCGCAACCCGGCTTGAGTTGCGAGTTTTCTGCGATAGAAGGCCAGCACCAACCCGATCAGGACTGCCGGAAGCCAGAAGAGTCTCGCTTCGACAATCCCGCCGGGATGCCTGGTTGTAAGTGCACCGATCACTGGTGAGCTGCCATCTGTATTGACGGTCAGCGTCACGCTGACGGGTGCGCCTGTTCCATCGGCATTAAAAGAAGCTGGAGTGAAGATGCAACTCATGTTGGCCGGGAGCGTGCCGCAATTCAAAGCGACGGCGCCCTGGAAGTAGTTGACAGGCGTTAGTGTCAGCGTCGTCTGTCTCATCTGTCCTGGCGCCATTGTCAGTACCTGCGGGGCGGCAGAGATGGAGAAGTCCGGCGCTAGCCCACCGCTGGTAATGGTCAACGTCCCAGGCTGTGTCGTGAAGATATAGTTCACCGCCGTCAGCCCCCCTGTTGCGAACTGAACAGGATATGTTCCCACGGGCGATCCAGGGGTGGCAGTAGTCGTTCCCACCACATTGCCTCCCACAACGCTTGCGGTGTCGCCGTTCACGAATCCCGTAAGTGTGTAGGTAAGTGGCGGGTTGGGGACATTGTTTACACGCGTAAGATTATCCCCCACGATGGTCAGCACCGCAGGAGCCACTGTGATGCTTTGTGATACCGGCGGAGCCGCGGAGTAGACACCCCCGCCTGCCTGGGTTGCAGTGACCTTCACAATGCCTGCTCCAGTTACATTCAGCACATTGCCGGTCAACCGGGCCGGACCGCTCACCGTAAAGCTGATGGGAAGCCCCGCGCTGCTCGTTGCCTGAAGAGAGACGGGGCCAATGCCATAGGCAAGAGCTGGAATTGCCGTAAAGCTGATCGTCTGTGCCGTTCCGGCAACTACCGTGATGGTGCCGTTGACAAAGGTAAAGCTGTAGTTGTTGGCCGCCAGCGTGCCCTGCGAAACGATCAGTGGAATTGCTCCCAACGGGGAGTTCGAGCTCGCATTGCTGGTGAAGGCCGGGCTTCCTGTAACTGCGGAAGAGCTATCGCCGTTGACAAATCCCGTGATGGTCGCAGTGAACGGCTGAGGCGAATTGCCCTGCGCCATTGTCTGGTTGTCCGCGGTTACGGTCAGCACGGCTTTATTTACGACAAAGGACTGCAAAACCGGCGCTGCGGCGGCGAAAGTCGCATTCCCCGCCTGCTGCGCCGTCACTGTTACCGCGCCCGCGCCGGTCAGAGTAAGAATGGAACCGGAGAGCGTTGCGGGACCGGAGACGGCATAGCTCACCGGCAGGCCCGAGCTGGCCGTGGCACTCAGGTTGATTGCGGCTGCGCCGTAGGTCACATTGGGCAGCGACGCGAAAGTGATGCTCTGCGTTTCATTGCCTGCAACCGTCAGCGTCCCGGGAACATAGCTGAAGGTGTAGTTCGCCGCCTTCAGGTTTTCCGTCGTGAAGCTGATCGGATAAGCGCCAGCGGGAGATGTGGACGTCACCGTTGTTGTCAGCGTCGCTGTGCCCGAAACGACAGCGCTCGTATCGCCGTTCACGAAGCCGGTGGTCGCATAAGTCAGCGAATTGCTTGCCAGGCAGGATGTGATCTGCCCCGCCTGGCAGGAGAAGCTGTTTGCTGTCACGGTCACCGTGACCGGATTCACACTGAAGCTTTGCGAAACCGGCGTGGCCGGCGCATAGGTGCCATCGCCGACCTGATAGGCGGTCACCGTCACCTGTCCCGCACCGGTAATTGTCAGCGTATTGCCGGAGAGAGCAGCGGGGCCACTCGCTGCATAGGCCACCGGATTGCCCGAACTGGCCGTCGCGCTCAGAGTGATCGGCGCCGCACCGTAGCTTACGTTGGGCAGCGCGGCAAAGCTGATGGTGTTCGCCTGTATGCCTGCCGGCGGGGTGCCACTCAGCGTAACTATATTTTGTCCATTGACTGCATTGATCGAGTCATCGGCGATATTCAAGCTGCCGCTCGTCTGCCCGCTGCTGCCGGGGAAAAATGCGACGCCGATCTGGCAGGAGAAGCCGGGCGCGAGGGTATCCGTGCCGGTGCAGTCGGTCGTTCCACCCGTGGGTTGCTGTACAAACTCGCTGGAAAAGGTCAGCCCAGTAATATCCAGCATGCTGCTGCCGGTATTCGAGAGTGTAAGCACCTGCGTGCCGCCGGGACCTGCATCAGCAGCGGCAAAGGTGAACAAGCCGGTTCCTGCAGTGACCTGAAAAAGATGTTCCTGCTGATCCGCTATATAGAGGTTGCCCTGCGAATCGAAGGCCAGGAAGGAGGGTTGATAAATGTTGGCGCTGGTCGCAGGAATGCCGTCGCCCGCATACACGGTGCTGGAATCTCTGGTGATGCCAGCAATGTCGTAGATCGTGCCCGAGGCATCGACCTTGCGCACAGAGCCGTTGCCGGCATCGGCAATGTACAGGTTGCCGCCTTCGTCTCCAATAATCTGACTTGGATTACTCAAGAATGCACTGGTCGCCGGACCACCATCCCCGCATTGAGCGCTGCCGGGGGAAAACGCTACGACGCTACAGGTTTGGCGTGTCTCAGATCCAGCTACAGTCGTGATGAGACCTGTCTTGGCATCCACTTTGCGCACACTGGCGGAGCCATCGAGGATAAAGAGATTCCCTGCTGCGTCCAGGTAGACGTCTCCCGGTCCCAGAAGGGGCGCCGCAGTAGCCGGTCCGCCATCGCCGCATACTCCACTGCTCGGCACGCCATATATCAAGGAGCAGCCCGTTCCTGTTCCCGCAACTACCGATAGCACACTCGTGAGCGCATCCTGGCGGAAGACCAGATAGCCGATGCTATCCGCGATATAAAGATTGTTTCCGTTGTCGAGGAAGAAGCCGCTTAGTGACTTGAAAGCCGGGCTGCTTGCCGACGAGCCATTCGCGGCCGGCACCGGCTGCGGAGTCACATCCGTCACATAGTCGGTCGTCGCGTCGATCCGGTAGAGATGGTTCGCATCGAGAATGTAAACATTCCCGGCCGTATCGACCTGCATTCCGGAAAGCACCTCCCCGATGTTCTCCAGATTGGCGCCGCTGGCCGGGCCTGGAATGCCGCAGGACACCGTGCCATCAACGGAGCAGGTTCCACCAAGGAGCTTGTACGTGGTGCCCGCAACGGGATTGGCAACGCCTGGAATCGGTCCGTTGCCGGAGGCGGTCACGGAAAAGTTATAGTAGATGCTACCGTAATGATCGATAGCAAGGGCGCGCGTATTGTCGCTCCCCAGCGCGCGGAACGTGGAGATGATGCCTGGAATAAGTTCCATGCGCGAAGCCGTCGTCACGGATACACTCACGCCATTGGATATCTGCGCGGAGTTGGCCGGATCGCCGCTGTAAGCGGCGTAGAGCGTATTCGATCCGGCAGGAAGTGTGCTGGTCGAGAACGTAGCTGTGCCGCCGTTGAGTGTAGCCGTACCCAGCACTGCCGCTCCATCTTGAAAGCTGATCGTGCCGGTCGGTATTGCGCCGGTGGAGGCTGATGCAACAGTTGCTGTCAGGGACACGCTTGCCCCTGCATTGACCGTCGTGGCGGAAGATGTCAGCGTCACCGCGGAGATGGGAATCGACGAGACCGTGACCGCGTGCGCATAGCTTGCGCTCGCGGAGAAGTTTGCATCACCGCCATAGGAAGCAAATACCGCGTTGCTTCCGGCAGGGAGGTTGGATGCTGTAAAAGTAGCTGTGCCGCCGCTCAAAGAGGCTGTGCCTAAAACCGTCTTACCGTTCTGGAAGCTGACCGTACCGGTCGGAACCAGGTTGCTGCCGTAGGGTGCGGAAACGGTAGCCGTCAATGTAACGGGCTGGCCCACGCCGACAAGCGTGCCGCTCACAGCAAGCACCGTGCTGCTGGTCGATTGCGT
>JAATFM010000322.1 GCA_015655195.1 Terriglobales bacterium | reverse complement strand
CGGCAACGGTGGGAGAAGCGCCGGCAGTGATCTTGTACGACGAATACCTGATTACAGTGGACGCGCAGAACCGCGCCGTAGAGCGGGAGCGTTATGCGGTACGAATTCTCAAGCCGCAGGGGCGGGAGTACGCGCATTGCACGGAGTATTACAACGAGGACAGGAAGCTGCGCGCCTTCCATGTCTGGACGATTGCAGCCGACGGGAAGCAGTTCGAGTCAAAGGACGAGAACTTTTCCGATCGTGGCGATACGAATGATCCGGTAATGCAGTCAACGGACCGGTATCGCGTGGTGAATCCGCCCGGTGCCGATCCGGGCGCGGTTGTGAGCTGCGAGACAGAAGTACAGCTTGAGCCATACATCCACGAGGAGGAGTGGATTCTGCAGGGCGGTTTGCCGGTGGTGCGTGAGGCAATGGAGCTGGCGCTACCCAGCGGCGGACACTACGCTGAAGCCTGGCGGGGAATGACGGCCGTGAAACCGACGGAGGGCGACGGGAACCATCTGCGCTGGGAGATTCACAACGAGCCGGGGCTGGATCTGGAGCGGGTGCGGGCGACACCGCCGGAGCTGGCGCTCGCGGCGCGGGCCAGCGTCAAGTGGGGCGATCTGGCGGTGAAGGGCACGGAGAACCAGTGGCAGGCGCTTGGCGTGTGGGAGGGCGGATTGCAGACGCACCGCTACGACCCTACGCCGGAGATTACGGCCAAAGCGCAGGAGCTGACGGCCGGCGTGCCGGATTTCTACACGAAACTCGAACGCATTACCGATTACATCCAGAAGAACATCCGCTATTTCATCGTGATGAAGGGCATTGGCGGAATGCAGGCGCATTACGCCGCCGACATTTACCGCAACAAGTACGGCGACTGCAAGGACAAGACGACGCTGCTGATCTCGATGCTGGCGGCGGTGGGAGTCAAGGCGCACTACTTTCACGTGCACTCGGAGCGGGGCGTGATCGCGCCTGAAATTCCCTCGCTGATCGGGGATCACATGATTACAGCCATCGAGCTGCCGGTCGGGGAAACGGACAAAAAGCTCGAATCGCGAGTAAAGACAGCCGATGGCAGGGAACTGCTGATCTTTGACCCAACGGACGAGTGGACCCCGGTGGGGCTGATTCGCGAAGACCTGCAAGGGGGCTACGGCCTGCTGGCGGATGCGGAGAAGAGCGAGGTTCTGCGAATGCCGGTGCTGCCTGCAGAGACGAGCGGCGTGGTGCGTGAGGGGCAGTTCACGCTCGCCGCCGATGGTGGGCTGAGCGGAGAGCTGTCGGAGCGGCGGACAGGCGACGACGCGATGTACGTGCGGGGGCTTCTAAAGGGCTCAGACGCAAAAGAGGTAAAGGAGTGGCTGGAGCGGCGTCTCGGCGGAGACTTGCCGGGGATTGCTTTTCAGGACTACGGCTTTGCGCGTGAAGCCGAGCTCAACAAGCCGCTCGCCCTGACGATGAAGCTGACAGCGACGAACTATTCGCATATGGCGGGGCAGCTCCTGCTGGTGCGGCCGCGGATTGCCGGCAGCCACGTGTATCTGGTGCCGGATGTGATGGAAGGCCGTCTGCGGCTCTACCCGATTGTGCTCGGTCATCCAGGCGTATGGCGGGATTCCTTCGACGTGGCACTCCCCGCGGGCTACAAGGTGGACGACGCGCCGGAGCCCGTGAATCTCGACGTGGGATTTGCCAGCTACAAGTCGAGCGTGACCACGAAGGGCAGCGCGCTGCACTACGAGTCCGAATACGTGGTGCACAATGTGGAGATTCCGCCGTCGAAGGCTGGAGATTTCCGCAAGCTGGAGCAGGCGATTGTGGCGAGCGAGAAGAGCGCGGCGGTGCTGAAGAAGGAATAGGGACGAAGGATGGGGAACGAAAAGCAGGTTGGAATAAAGTGGATTTCATTCCGAATCTAGGGGAAAATTATTCTATGGACAGGGAGACGGTCATTCAGGCTTTGCGGAGGCACCAGCAGGAGTTACAGGCTGCGGGCATCGTGCATTTGCGCCTGTTTGGCTCGGTTGCGCGCAATGAGGCTCGGGCAGGCTCGGATATTGATCTGGTGGCCGATTTCGACCGGTCCAGACGATTCACGCTGCTCACAATGGCGCATTTGGAAAACCGTCTCAGCGATCTTCTTGGAGTAAAAGTCGATCTTGCGCCTGCGGAGTCCTTGCGTGAGCCGGTCCGCGCCCGTGCCTTCCGCGAGGCTGTTCATGCCTTTTGAGAATGCGCGATCTCATCTGCAGGACATTCTCGACAGCATCGACGCCATTCAGCGATTCGTCGACGGAATGAACGCTGGATCTTACCAAGAGGATGAGAAAACCCAGGCTGCGGTGGAGCGCAAAATGCTAACCATCAGCGAGGCTGCTATTCGTCTGAAGGATCAAGCCGATACGCTTTGCCCTGGAGTTCCGTGGCGTGATATTCGCGGCATCGGCAACTGGCTGCGCCATCAATACGACAATGTAGCCGTGGATGTTGTCTGGAATACGATTCAGGACGACCTTCCGCCCTTGCGAGCCGCAGTAGAAACCGCGCTGAGCAGTCTCTGAATACCATTCGGCAGCACAACCTCCAAATTTAAACTGACCCATCCGCAAATTGTGCTTCAAGCTGCCGCGCGGCGCGAAGCACTTCGGCCTCGCGGTATGGTGCGCCAATGAGCTGCACGGCGAGAGGCAGCGCGCCTGATTCCACCACCGGCGCGCAGACGACCGGCAAACCGATAAACGAGATGGGCTGGGTAAAGACGCCGAGGTTCGGCCGTGCGGGAATCTCGCGCCCGTCAAAGGAAATCATCTGCTGGCCGGCCTGGATTGCGGCGCAGGGCGTGGCGGGCGCGATGAGAATGTCGGCGCGCTCGAAGATGCGGCTGACCTTTTCCTGAAAAACGCGGCGGAAGCGCTGCGCGTGCACATACCATGAGGCCGGAATCAACGCGCCGGCGGTGAGCCGGTCGACGACGGCGGGATCGAAGTCCGCGGCGCGTGTGCGAAGGCGGTCGAGATGCAGGTTGCCGCCCTCGACGGCCGTGATGAGAAAAGCCGCTGCGCGTGCCAGCTCGACTTCGGGCAACTCAAGAATTTCGGTAGCGCCAAGTGCACGTGCGGCCTTGTCGACGGCGGCAAAGACCGCCGGCTCGGCTCCGCGGGTAAAGTAGCCGCCCAGCACGCCGACGCGCAGGCCGCCGAGGCCGCTTTCAAGCAGCGGCAAAACTGGTTCCGGCGGGCGCGTCGAGCAGACGGGGTCGCGCGCGTCGGGTCCATGCAGAACATCGAAAGCAAGCGCGAGATCGCGCGCGGAGCGGGCAAACGGGCCGACGTGATCGAAGCTCGCGGCGAAGAGAAATGCTCCGGCGCGAGAGATGCGGCCATAGGTGGCTTTGAGTCCATGCACGCCGCAGAAGGCTGCGGGGACGCGGATCGAGCCGTTGGTATCTGAGCCGAGCGCAAGGGGAACCATTCCCGCTGCCACTGCCGCCGCCGAGCCGCCGGAGGAGCCGCCCGCGACGCGCGAGGTATCGCGGGGATTGCGCGTGGTGCCGTAATGGGCGTTTTCGGTCACAAAGCCATAGGCGAATTCGTCCATGTTCGTCGCGCCAACAAGGATGGCTCCGGCCGCTTTGAGGCGGGCGACAACGGCGGCGTCGCATGCAGCGGGAGGATTCGCGGCGAGGATCTTCGAGCCGGCCAGGGTCGTGAGCCCGGCAATGTCAAAGAGATTCTTCGCGGCAAAAGGAACCCCAGCGAGCGGGCCAGGGTCGCGGCCATCGGCAATGAGTCGGTCAATGGTGTCAGCGTCGCGGAGCGCCTCGGCTTCAAGAACGTGCGTGAAGCAGTGCAGTTCAGGGTCGCGGGCGCGAATGGTTTCGAGCGAGGCCGCAACGGCCTGGCGGGCACGAAGAGTGCCGGAGCGAACTGCGGCTGCGATAGCAGTCGCGTCGAGAGCAAGAATTTCGGCTGAACTCATGGTTTCCGGGCTCATGGCTTAGCGATCCCGGATATGGAAAAACCGGGGTCGAAGACTTGCGCGGATTCAATCTCGTCGGAGATCGAACAGGCGAGCAACGGCGCTGCCATCTCGGCAATGCGATCGAGATATGCGCGGACGCCCGCGGCGCGCCCGGCCGGAACAGGCAGGCCGATGGTGGCGGCGGCGGATTCCAGGAACGCGGGACTCAAAACGGGCTCGGCCACGGCAGTCTCCTTCTCTCACTTTCAATGTACCGTCCGTAGCTGCAAATTCCGGCCAGGCCCGGCCAGATTTTCCCGCCATTCCCCTACAATCAAGAGAGCGCATCCCTTCCAGCGCGATGGAAGGGCCTGTAGCTCAACGGTTAGAGCAGGGGACTCAATGGCGACCATAATGTGGGTGCATTTCGGTGCAACATGGCCAGAGTTGCTGATCGAAAAAGTTCGAATCCCCTTCCTCAGTCGTGAGGATTCAACTAGGCCGAAAAGGTATCTACATTCTTCTGGAAAGACGAAAAAGTGACAGTTAAGCCCTATTGTTGATTCCAGCCGAATGATGCCACTGTTTAAGGGCTTAAAAAGCCACCTTACATCATGGCAATAACACCAAAACTCTTAGAGCGAGTCATAGAAGACGGCTTGCCCTTTGGCATCAAGCTGCATCAGCAAATCGAAATCTGAGACGTTACGAGTGAGCACCACACAGCCATTCTTAGACGCGGTGAGATAAATCAGCGCATCATTGAGCGTTTTGCGTTGCTCGTTCTTGCCAAATTGTTGCAGCCGTGCCAGAAGTCCTGCGAGGATGCCGGCTTCCCGCCATATTTCCCTGTCCGGCGCGAGTATACGATGTTCTGGCCTTAACTCGATGGATGCAGCAATCTGGGCAATCACACTCGCAGTGTTCGGATGCTTCGGGTCCAGCAGACCTGCAAGAGCTGCCAACTCCGCCTCCGTAACGGTCGAGTGCCAGAGCCTTCCGGCCCGAAGAGCAATCTCGACATAATCCGGCAGATTTCCTTGTAGGGCATCAATGTAAACCGTCGTATCGAGAAGCAGTTTAGGAAACGGCGGCTTAAGACTCGGAAGAAACCTTAACTGAATGCGGTCGCGGTATTCGAGTTGTTTTTGACGTTTCTCCGGCTTCAGTCGGCGCAGTGATTGTTGGAATACGGAGCTAGAACTCAAGGTCGAGATCCTTGCTCACCGTACCCCTCTGGGCAAGGAGCCAGTCGGCGTACTCGTCCTCGACCACGATGTTTGCCAGAGCGGCTTCGATCAGCTTGGAGTCCGATTGGATGCCTGTTTTTCTCTTTGCTTGTTCCACAAGAAGCGAAGGCATACGGCCGCGGAGAGTGAGTGTCTTGCCGCCGCTCAGTAATCCCTGTTGCTCCGCGATGGACAGAGCATCGCCGAGTCTACGGCTACTCGCAGCCGGTTTAAGCCGCTTTGGATTTCGAGAACTCCGAATTGGAACTGCCCGGGCCATGCTAGAACCTCCATATCAACGTAGCACAAGTATAGCTGATTTGTTCTACACTATGGGTTTTGCTGTCTCCTTGAAGAAATCGGCCTATTTGATCCCGGAAGCTGGGTATCTGCTCGACTCATGTAGCCACAATAGCTTGTAGTTGGTGAGACTTCTTAATGCTCAAAAGGCTTTGCCCCAAAGTCTGAATTTCGACCAGACTTTTGGGGCAAATAAGGTGAGCAGGTCTCGCCGTTGCCATACGGCAGGTTCATGCAGGTCTGCTCCACCACACCTTCGTAGTCCGTCTGCACACGCCGCGACCCGTTCCAGTCGTTCAGATAGAAGTGCAGACCATTCATACTTACCAAGCCGATCAACCGATCAAGCATTACCAAGCTCCGTAATCAACAGTTTATGACGGCGCAAATGAGAGGCAGACGCCGAGCTCTCCAACAAAACCAATCTTCCCAGCTGAAATGCCGAAATTCAGAAAAACTAGATGTCAATTCCACGGACGGCGGAATTTTGCAGAAGAACCGGAAATTCAGTTGTCCAGAAAATGCTCGATGGTGTGGCCGCTGGTCCGACGAACGCTTGAACATTTCCCGCTGCGTCAAGTGCAAACTCTTCCGATGCTGCCTGCCAAATTGGCTGGGCCAATTCCCAACTCAAACCGGGTGTTTCGCTCGCGGCAGCCATCCCCCCTTCGGTCATTGCGAGCGTTGTACCCCCCACTAGCAATAGCCATCGAAGAGGCCTCCGCCCCGCCAGCCCAAAACGCGTAAGTTGCTGCAATTATTCCCATTCGCGTCGCACACTTGAGTGACATGACCACTGCTGTCGCCGAACACAAGTGGATTGTTATCTGCGTATGTGTATAGGTTT
>JAATFM010000078.1 GCA_015655195.1 Terriglobales bacterium | reverse complement strand
GCCGGCAAGGGCTCAACCACGATCGGGATTGCATGCAACCGAGGCTCGGAGTTGGGCGGGATTGCGAAGTACAGCATTGAGGTGGACGTGGGGCCGGAGGTGCTGACCGGTTCGTCGCGCCTGAAGGCTGGGACCGCGCAGAAGCTCATCTGCAATATGCTGACGACATGCGCGATGGCGCGAATGGGCTATGTGTACAGCAACTTGATGGTGAACCTGCACCTGAAGAATGAGAAGCTGCTGGAGCGCGGCATCGCGATTTTGCAAACGCTCGCTGAAGTGGACCGCGAGACGGCGGTTGCGACGCTGGAGAAAGCCGGAATGAGCTTGCCGCTGGCGCTGGTGATATTGAAGGGAAAGCTCAGCAAGCGCGAGGCGGAGCGGCGGCTGCGGAAGGCGAAGGGGAATGTGCGCAAGGCGATTGAAGGGTGAGATGGGCGGAAGAAAAATAATGCGTTGCGTGACTTGTTGCGCTTCCCTGCTTGCGGCGGTGATTGCGATTGCACCGGCTGAGGCGCAGGGCGCAGGCTTTGCTGCGATTGACGCGATGATGCAGGAGGCTGTGGCGAACGGCAACATTCCCGGCGCGGTGGTTCTTATCGGGCACGATGGGAAGGTTGTTTATCGCAAGGCGTTTGGGGAGCGGTCGTTGGAGCCGACGCGCGAGCCGATGACGGTGGATACGATCTTCGATCTGGCATCGCTGACCAAATGCGTTGCCACGACGACAGCGGTGATGCAGCTTGTGCAGGAGGGACGCGTGCGGCTCAATGCGTCGGTGGCAAGCTATCTGCCGGATTTCGCGCAGAACGGCAAGGCGGAGATTACGGTGCGTGAGCTGATGACGCACTACTCGGGGCTTGCGCCGGACCTGGATTTGAAAACGCCGTGGGAGGGCCGCGCGACGGCTTACACGATGGTGATGCAGGCGAAGCCGTTGAATCCGCCGGGGACGCGATTTGTTTATAGCGACATTAACTACGAGACGCTGGGGTTTCTGGTGGAGAAGCTCACCGGAATGACGCTGGATGAGTACACGAGCCGCAATGTCTTTGCTCCGTTGGGAATGAAAGAGACGCGGTTTCTTCCTCCGCAGGATTGGCTGGCGCGGATTGCGCCGACACAATACGACGAGCATGGAACGATGCTGCGCGGTGTGGTGCATGATCCGACGGCGCGGCGAATGGGCGGCGTGGCGGGACACGCGGGCTTGTTTTCGACAGCCGACGATCTCGCGATCTTCGCGCAGGAACTGCTGAGCGGAACGAAGATTCTGAGCCGGCCCGTCATTGAAAAAATGACTACGCCGCAGGGTCCGCCGCTGGCCGCGAGCCTGCGCGGGCTGGGATGGGACATCGATACATCGTTCTCGACGAATCGCGGCGAGCTGCTGCCGGTGGGATCGTTCGGGCATACGGGCTTCACGGGCACTTCGCTGTGGATTGACCCGACGACGAATACTTATGTGATTATGCTGACGAATGCGGTGCATCCGCGTGGCAGCAAGGGCGTGACGGACCTGCGCGGGCGGCTGGCGACGGCAGTGGCGAGCACGCTGGACCTGACCGTGAGCGAGCAGGAGAAGCTGCGGCTGGCGCGGATCACGGGCTATAACGAATCGATTATGGCGGCGCGGCGCGTGGGCGGCCGTAATGGTGACGTGAGGGCCGGAATCGATGTGCTTGAGAGCGATGGTTTCCGCGAGTTGCATCCCGATGTGGCTCATCCGGTGCGTGTGGGGCTGGTGACAAATCAAACAGGAATCGACGCGCGGGGGGAGCGCACGGCGGATGTGCTGGCTCACGCGCCGGGGATTCAGCTTGCAGGAATCTTCAGCCCGGAGCATGGAATTGGGGGCAAGCTGGACACGACACAGATTGGCAACTCGCGCGATGAGGCGACGGGCGCGCCGATTTACAGCGTCTATGGCGACAGCGACACGAAGCGCAGGCCCACGCCGGAAGAGCTTGCGGGGCTGGACGCGATTGTCTACGACATTCAGGACATCGGCGTGCGCTTCTATACCTACGAGAGCACGCTGGGGTATTTTCTTGAGGCCGCGGCGAAGGCCGGCAAGCCGATCTATGTGTTGGACCGGCCGAATCCGATTGGCGGCGCGTATGTGCAGGGGCCGATTGCCGACGGCGGGCGCGAGTCGTTTGTGAGCTACTGGCAGACGCCGGTGCGGCACGGCATGACGGTGGGCGAGTTGGCGCAAATGTTTAATGCGGGGCGCGGAATCGGCGCGAAGCTGACCGTGGTGGCAATGCGGGGATGGATGCGCGGCGACTGGTTCGACTCGACGGGCAGGCTATGGATTGACCCTTCGCCGAATATGCGGAGCTTGACGGAGGCGACGCTCTATCCCGGCATTGGGATGATTGAGGCGACGAATATCTCGGTGGGGCGCGGCACGGATACGCCATTCGAGCTGGTGGGCGCGCCGTGGATTGATGGCGTGACGCTGGCGCGGGAGCTGAATGCGAGAGAGATTGGCGGCGTGCGCTTTGTTGCGGTTAGCTTTACGCCGAATGCCGCGACTTATGCGAATCAGAAGTGCGGCGGAGTGAATGTTGTTATCACGGACCGCAGTGCGCTGGACGCGCCGGAGCTTGGAATTGAGATTGTCGCTGCCCTGCACCGGCTGTATCCGGTGGAGTACGAGGTGCAGAAGCTCGATATGCTGGTACGAAATAAGGCGACGCTTGATGCCGTCGTAGCGGGCGCGGACCCGAGGCGCATCGAAGAGGACTGGCAGGAAGCGATTGACGGCTTCGAAAAGATTCGCGCGAGGTATCTGTTGTATTGAAGCGAGCGCGGATGGCGCTTTTTGCCTTGCGCTGGGCGGTTTCAACGGTGAACCAGGATCGGGGTTGAGGTCTTAGCAAGTTAGCAGCGCTTCGCGCAATAGCAAGTTAGCAAGTCAGCGGTGTTGGGGAAAGTCGGGAATATAATTCCCCTTCTTTATCCTCTGATGCTGTTACTCGACGGCGAAGAGCGGCTCGGCGGCTACTTCGTGGGCCATGCGGTCTACAATGCCGCCGATGGTTCGCGTCATTTTCATCAGGGCGCGCTCGCGTTCGGTGAATTCGCTTGCGTGGCCCGCTTCGAGCGAGTCGAGGAGAGACGTGAGGGAGCACTCGATGGGTGCGGGGGCGGATGTGCCTTTCAGCTGCGCATCGAGGCTGGCGGCAATCTGCCGGAAGGCCTGGCCGCAGGCAATGCGGAAGCTGCCTTCGATGTTATAGAAGGCGTGCGAGCGCAGGCTGGAATCCGCGAAGATGCGGAACTGCAACAGCGGCGCCTGGAGCAGATAAAAGGTGCGCTCCGCGGCCTGCCAGCGGCGAATGCGGTCGCGGCCAGCCATGTGCGCGACACGCAGCGCGCCGGTTTCAAATGGCACGGCGTCCATCTGCGCGTTGACCTCACCGAAGTTGCTGTAAATCTGCTCGCGCTGCCGGCGTATGAGAACGATGGCGGCGGCATCTGCATCGATGATCGTGGTCTCGACAAGGTCCGCGATGAGCCGCGTGTTGCGGACGAAGAAGCTGACCATCTCGCTGACTGCGGGCCGCGTGTAAAGCCGCTCGAAGACCAGCCACATCATGAAGATTCCCAGCAGCACTCCGAGCACGCGGTCGCGCGCCACGGTGAGCGAGAGTTGGATCGTCGGCTCGCTGAGCACGATGAGGTAAAAGGCCAGTGCAAGTTGCAAGCCGGCATAGGAGAGCCGCGAGCTGGAAGTAGAAATCCATGAAGCAACGAATGAGACCGCAGCACAAAGCAGCGCGAAGCCGCCGATGGTGTCAATGGCGGGCAGGACGAATATCTGCGCGCCCATGCCGAAGACGAAGCCGCCCAGCACCGCGCCGGCGATGCGGAGAACCTGCTTCTGTCGCGAGGCGCCGATGTTGGAGAGACCGGTGAGAACGCAGGTGGTGACGGAGGTGCCGAGCGCCGGCCAACTGAGGCCCATGTAGAGGATGTAGCAGACCATCGCGGCCAGCGTGCCGCTGAGCGCATAGCGCAGGTGCTCGGGATTGCGGAAGGCGTCGCGCAGGAAGAGCCGCGAGGACTCGCTTGACGCGTCAAGAATTTCAAGCCGTGGGTCGAGCGAGGTATCGCTAGCAAGCACCGAAGGGATAAGCGCGGCCATAGCTTCCAGTTCATTGAGCAGCGGCGTGGATCCGGAGCCAGAGCCCGGCTCCCACTCCGCTGCTTGCGGCGACTGCGGCCGGTTGGGAAATGGAAGACAGGAACTGATCTCGGCAAGATGCCGCGCCAATTCGCCAGCGCGTTCGCGGTCAGCGGGCGCGAGCGACGACGCGGTGCCCGGAAGCGCGGCGGCAAAGTCGATGACGCGGCCGGTGAGCGAGACGAGTGTGCTCATTCTCATGCGGTGGATGGGCTCGCTGGCCGTGCGTGCAATATGGCGGCGCAACACGCCGACGCCGACGACGGCATAGCGCGAGAGTTCGCGTACTACCGTGGGTGGAAGCGGGTCGCCCGCGGCGTAGGCCCACATCAATTGCTCGACGAGCTGGAGACGAACCGAGACACCGGTGAGAACTTCATCGCGCCGGCTGATGGCGTGAAAGACCGCTTCCACGGCGAGAGCAACGAGCGAGCCCACGCTTGCCGCCAGAACCTGCCACAGCGTCAACTCCACATTGCGCGAGGCCGGGCCCGGCAGATACCAGATGGCAAGAATGTTGGTGACGACAAGGCTGAAGCTCGATGCAACCGCAAAATTCACCAGCGTGCGTAGCAAAAAGAAGCAGAGGAAGATGCTTGCCGCTTCCCACAGAAAATGCGTGAGCGGTAAGCCGGCAAAGAGCCTTCCGCCAATCGGCACAAAGATGCCGGCGATGGCAAAGACGCCAATGCGCCCAAAGGCCGAACGCGCGGAGGCAAGAATGTCTTCGCGGGAGAGAATCATTGCCAGCACCACGGCAATCGCGCCGCCGGGAATGCGGAAGACGGCAATGAAAATGACCGTCAGGACGCAGGCAATTACCATGCGCGTCACAATAGCGGCACGGCCGGGATACGGCGCCAGCTCATCGCGCAGAAATTTTGGCAGCCATGCGGTGAAGCGGCTGGCATGCGGAATGGTTGGCGCGGATTGAGGAGCGGATTGGGGCGCGGTTGCCATGCTTGCGCTCAGTGCGACGGAGACGAAACCTGCGAGGTTTCGCCGCGGATGACGACGATAGCCGACTCGCCGAGACGAAGGGTGTCGGAGGGCGGATTCTCAATGCGGACGCGCACCGGGAAACGCGAGGCAAGATGCACCCAGTTCAGCGTGCGCTGCACGTCGGGCAGGCCGGGGCCGGTGAGCTTGCCCACCAGCTCGGCGTCCGGCGTGACGCCAAAGCCTACGCTGTCGACCACGCCGCGATAGCGGATCGAAGGCCGCGAGAGGGTGTAGACATCGGCTTCCATACCGGGGCGGATGTGCGCGAGTTGCGTTTCGCGGAAGTTGGCAATTGCCCACCATGTGCGTGTGTCGATGAGAGTGAATATCTGCTGGCCGGCAGTGGCATAGGCTCCCTGCGAGAGCGTGAGGTTCGTCACGCGGGCATCGAAGGGCGCTGTGACGCGCGTGTTGTCGTAGTTGTATTGCGCAGTATCGATGGCGGCCTGACGGCCGCCGAGTTGGCCGGTATAGGGGGCGAGCGTGGTAACACTGTGCGCCGCCTGCTGCACGCCGTGATTGCTTCCGGACACATCGGCCTGCGCCTGGCGATACTGCGCGTTGGCCGCGTCGAGGCTGGCTTCGGCGAGCGCAAGCTGCGCGTGCGCCTGCTGAGCGGCCTGCGTTCGCGTTACGGCAGCGGTGCGAGCCTGGTCCACCTGATCCACGGTGACGAATTGCTTTTTGAGCAGCGGCTCCAGACGCGCGAGATTATTTTCCGCGTAGCTCTGCTCGGCGGCGGCGCGCTCCACATTTGCTTTCGCGTTTGTTACCTCGGCTTTTGCCTGCTCGATGGCCGCCTGTGCGTGATGCAGGGCAGCCTCCGCGCTGTCCGCGGAGGACTTTGCCACATCGACGGCGCTGGACTTGGCGGCGAGAATGCGCCGCTCGTCGCCGATCTGGCCTTCGAGCGTGGTCTTGTCGGATTTGGCGTGTTCGAGCGCGTAGGCGTAGGGGCGCGGGTCGATCTCAAGCAATGGATCGCCGGCCTTCACCTGCTGGTTGTCGGCCACGTAGAGATGCGTGATGGGCCCGCTAACCACCGGCGCGATGCCGATGTAGTTGGCAAATACCTCAGCGTCGTCGGTGCGCGGGTTCTCCGTCACCTGCCGCAACACGAGTAGCCCCGTGATCGCGGTGGCCAGCAGAATGCCTGCGCTGACCGTATAGCCCGCGATCTTTCGCTCGCGCAGTGTTTCGTTCGTCGCCATCGTTCGTTCTCGCTAACTGAAAAATATCAACCAAAGAAGAAAGGAAAAGAATGCGGCCATGCTGGGATAGGTCAGCACCGGCCAGGCAATGAGCTTTTCCAGCTTGAAGCGCGTCAGCAGCCAGCTCGCCAGCCACGCAAGGCAAATGCCGATTACGAGGCAGATGAGCCACGAGGGGAAAAACGATCCCAGAATGTTGAATGTAGGCGCATGGGAGCAGCCTGCAAGCGGCCAGACGAGCAACAGCGCCAGTGTTTTCAGTGTCCTCTTCATGGAGTTCCTTTGCCGGGCTGCACTTGGATCAGGTCGCCGGTGCGAAAGGCCAGTGTGGCCGATTGCAGCAGCAGTTGCGTGCGCGCGAACACGTCCTCAGAGCGAGCCTGCGCGAGCGCTTTCTGCGCGGAGATCACGTCGATTGCGTTCCGCACGCCGTAGCCGTAGGACTCGCGCGCCGCATCGTAGGCTTCGCCGGAGGAAGCCAACAGCGCGGCTGCTGCCTGCTGCTGGTGGAGCGCCGTCTGCGTGTTCGTGTACGCGGCCCACACTTCGTTGGCAACCTGGTCGCGCAGCGTGTCAATGCCGGCTTCAGCAGCCTTCTTCTCCGCCTGTGCGCGGGCCATCTCACGCTCGCGGCGCAGGCCGTCAAAGAGCGTCCAGCGCAGTTCGAGGCCCGCGTTCCACACCTCGGCTTGGGCGTAGGTGCGCGGAAGCTGGTCCAGCTCACCATAGGCGCGCGCCATGCCGCCATCGCCGCTCAGGCTCAGCGAAGGAATATATGCCGAGCGCGCCTGCTTGATGGACGCCGAAGCGGCGCGCAGACGCGTCACTTGTTCCAGCAGTTCCGGCCGCTGCGCGAAGGCGCGGTGAATCTCCTCGTCCACGGAGTCCGCCATCGCGGCCGGCGTGGTGAGCTTGTCGATTCCTTCGACGGCGAACTTTGTCTCGGGAGGCAAGCCCATCGTCGTTGCCAGCTCGCCGTGGGCGATTTCTTCCACGCCGGTTGCGGAGGCAAGATCGTACTCGGCCTGCGCCCGCGCGGCTGTTGCTTCGAGCAAGTCAGGCTTTGTTGCCAGACCGTTGTCGAGCCGGCTGTGAATCTGATCCTCGACGGCCTGTGCATTGGCAAGGCTCGACTCGGCGGCCTCAAGCTGGCCGCGTGCATTCAGCAGGTGGTAATACGACGAGGCAACGGCGTAGATTACCTTGCGATGGGTATCGTTGAAAGCGAGGTTGGCGGCAAGCAGGTTGGCCTTGGCGATGTCGATTGTACCGGCACGCTGGCCGCCGTCGAGCACCAGCCAGTCCACGTGCAGTTGCGGCTCAAAGAGGCCCACCGTCTGCCGGTCAAAGTGCTGGCCGAGCAGCGCCGCCTGGCGTAGCGATGCACCGAGGGCAACGGCCGTAAGCATAGGGAAGAGCGCGCTGCGCGCAATGCCAAGCGAGTCGGCACGGGCGCGGGCCGCCTGCCATGCCTCGCGCGTTTCGGGGTTGTGCTGCTCAGCAAGGTCAATCAACTCGGCGAGCGTGTAGTGGCGGCTCTCGTCGATTGCATACTTCGGCTCGGGATGCGCGGCCAGATCACGCGCCAGTCCCTGCTCCGCCGGCGCATGCCACACCTTGTCCGGCGCAGGCGGCGCGGATTGCGAGCAACACGCGGCGGCGCCGGAAGCAAGTACGACAAGCATCATGACTAAGGGGAATCTTGCCATAACGTTCAATTTTCAGGATACGGCATTTGCGACATGGCGCTCAATTCATTCTCGCCACTTGCCGCGAGTACGGCGGCGCGAATCATTTGTATGGGATCGGCTGGAACTAACGAGAGGTTAGTATTTCGGCAAAGCCCGTCCGGCGTGGATGCGAGGATTTTGCCATGGAGAAAAGGCTTTTCACAGAGCAGATTGTGTCTGTATCTACACAACAAACTCCGCATCATTTCCAAAGCGTCGCGGATGCCTGCTTCAGCACCGGCAGAATCGTCTCCACCATTTTTTCCGGGCTTGTGCGGATAGGTGTCTCGATGGCGCTCATTGCCGCCATCATCTGGCCAGTTTGACTGTAGACAGGCACTGCTATGGCACAGACAGAATCGTTGTATTCTTTGCTCACCAGCGACCATCCCTGCTTACGGTCCCGTTCAATGATGCGGACGAGGGCCGGTATCGATGTAACCGTATAATCGGTGAGCTTTGTGGGCGGTCGCCGCTTCAGCACATGCAGAAGCTCTGCCTCCGGCAGATTTCCTAGCAGAACCCGGCCTATCGCAGTGCAATAGGCCGGCGAACGGCGCCCCACGGCAAGATTCACAGTCAGAAGACTTCGTGCCTGCACACATGCGACCGAGATGAAATGCGAACCGGTCAGAACTCCCAGTGTCGCGGACTTATTTACCGTGTTCACCAACTCTGTCATCTTCTGCTCAGCCATGCTCCACCATTGGATGGTGGAAATATAGCTGTACCCGAGATGGAGGATGTTAGGGGTCGGGATAAAATCGCGCCCGTCCTGGCGGAGATATCCGAGCGTCTTAAGAGTGAGAAGGATGCGGCGCGCACCTGCGCGATCCAGACCGGTTCTTGCCGCAACCTGAGAAAGAGTCTGCCTCGGCCGCCCATCGCCAAATGTACGAATAACTGCAAGACCACGCGCAAGTGATTGAACGTATCGATCGCTCGGCAAGTTACGCGGAGGCTTCATATAATTCTGTCCCAGCCCGTTGCGATTTCGCACTAACCTGCCAAATCGCCAGAATTCGTCGCAGTCATTCGATGAACTTCATCAACCGTAAAGCCTGCATCGAGAAGCCGTTGAGCAAACATCGCAAAGCCTTCAGATACGCCCGGGTTTACTGATTGCCCAAGATCAGTTGAAAGCAGACAGCGTTCGACGCCAGTTTCCCGAATGCTCGCAAAGAGTCCTTCCCACGGAGCCTTGCCAGTGTACATCGTTGTAAAGCAGTGTTCAATAAGAGCGCCCATCTGTGCTAGTTCCCGCTGCTCCGAAGCCGAAAAATTCTGGGACGGAAACTCGGCATGGGTAACAATGATGCTACGAACGCCCATTTCCCGAGCACTTTTGACGAGAAGAACAATCTCCGCCCGTCCCAAATGTCCGGTTGCGAGAACCATCCCGTATTTGGCAATGAGCTCAATACACTGAAGAGCCGGTTGCGATAGTTCCCCGTTCTCTTCGAGGATCGAAATAGGAGGCGGCGCGATGCCCGTAGCTGCCAGTTCCCGTTGAATCTTTGCCCAAAATGGAAGCTTGACGTTCGCTGCGTTTGGTTTGCCCGCCGTTTCATTGGCAGCATCTACTGTCGGCATCCATACAATCTTGCAACCTCCGCGTCCGGCAATCTCAACGGCAACAGGGTTGAGCCCGCCAAGGCTGTGGTTGAGAGCGATTGCACCGAACGCTCTCACCGGCGGCACAGCTTTCGAAACTACCTTGGCACGCTCGGTGGTTGGAAGATAATGCGACTTCAGCACGAAGCCGCGCAAGCCGTGAGCAAGAAATTCCTTTGCCAAATCGATGTCGTCGATCCTTCTCTCGATTACATCAGGAGCGACATGCACGTGCATATCATAGGCACCTTCCAATGCCTTCCATGCTTCGTCGGAAATGAAAGCGCGAGATTGTTCCGCCTGTATGTCGCCCATCTTGCCTCCTTACCTGGATAATTCAGAGTTATCTTCTTACGAATCGGATCTAACTTGTGCCGATCCTGTCGTCATCAAGCAAAAGAATTACTTCGCAGGCCAAAGAGCCCGATGCCGATTGCGGCCAAAATCCAAGTTGCCGCAATGTACGCGAAGACATACGTGTAGCCGAAGTTCTTGAAGATGAATGCAATCAGAAAAGGGCCCAGGATATTTACCAACCGCCCGGCTCCATAGGCGAGGCCTGTGCCGGAGTTACGAATCGACGAGGGAAAAGATTCCGCTGTATAGGCATACATCAAGGGCATAAATGTGTGGATGAACATTTCGACCAGAAGTCCAAAGACGATGATTAATCCGATGTGGAAGGTCAGCCCGTAAATAGCGCCACACAGTGCGATGATGAGAGCGACCACGGTTGTCGACCACTTCCTGTCTATCCTGTCGGACAGCAACGCTGCAAGAAGCGCGCCTGGAATCGCGGAGAGGGACATGGTCGATGACCACGCCAGCGAATGTACAAGCGAAAAGCCGTGGGCAACAAGAAGCGTCGGCACCCACGATGTGAACCCGAAGAAGCCAAGAGTAAGACACATCCAGGCAAATACGAGCAGAATGGACCTGGGAAGATATGTGCGATTGAACAAATCACTATATTGGGACGGGGTTTTGGGCTGCATCGTCAATGGAGGGATAATCGAAAGTTCCCCCGCCTCTTTGCGGGCGATTGCCTCAATCCTGTCGAGAACAGCATCCGCCTCATCGTAGCGACCGTGGTCCTCATACCAGCGAGGAGATTCTTCCAGAAGGTTGTAAAAGAGTGGAAACAGGATGCCGAGAGATCCCCATACAAAAACGAGACGCCAACCCCAGGTGCCCAATGGGACAACAGCGCGAGCCACATATGCGGTAGCCGGTACACCAAAGAGACCAATCACCATGATCCATCCCTGGTAAGCTCCCCGCGCCCGCGCCGGATATATCTCACTGATGTACGCAATGCCAACCACTGTCATTGCGGATATGCCAACGCCGGTCAGAAGGCGTGTGATAAACAAGCCGACAGGCTCCCATACCAGAGCGTTCAACATGGAAAAGCCCGCATAGCAGAGAATCGTAAGCAATAGAGCCTTCTTGCGACCAATGCGATCTGATAGCCAGCCTCCTATCGTCGATCCAACAAACATGCCTCCAAAGGTGGCTGAGCTAAGCAAGGCAATCGTCGAAACAGAGATGTGCCATAGCTTCATGATGGCGGGAGCTGCGTATGAAAATGTGTTGATGTCGACAAGATCGAAGAAGAAGACAAAGCCAAGTATCCACATCATGCGGCGATGGAAGGAGACGAGCGGCAGTCTGTTGAGGCGTGCACTGGCGGGGCTTCTCATATTTACCGTGTCCATTCGTAAGTCTCCATAGCTTTCCAGTATCGTAACTGTTACATAAGTGCTTAGTCGCGGTATTCCAAATCCCCGAGCCTGTCGCGCCACCCGTAAATATCGAGACCGGATTCCCCTTGCGCAAGACGCTGTCGCACGTAGGACTCTCTCTCACTTCTACGAGCAGACATCTTAATGACTTCATCTACCAATTCCCGTTTTACGACCACCACACCATCGTCATCCGCGACAACAATGTCCCCTGGAGTCACGAGCGCATCGGCGCAGACAATCGGAACATTGACGGAGCCGAGCGTAGCCTTTGCAGTTCCCTGCGAACAAACAGCGCGGCTCCAGACGGGGAATTTCATCTCAGTCAATAGATGTATATCGCGTACCCCAGACTCAATCACCAGAGCTTTTACTCCACGAGCGCGAAGCGAGGTTGCGAGAAGTTCACCGAAATATCCGTCACTGCAGTAGGACGTTGGCGCAACGACTAGCATGTCGCCCGGTTGGCACACTTCAACCGCCACATGGAGCATGAGGTTATCTGCAGCCGGCAGCGAGACGGTTATTGCGTATCCGGCGACAGGCGGTCCGGAATAAATGGGACGCATGTAGTTTGCAAGCAGGCCACATCTTCCTTGCGCTTCATGAATGGTGGAAACGCCAAAATGCTCAAGCTGCTCCACGGCTTCCCTGCCGATTCGCTCAATTGTCTTCACGACAACAGGTCTGTTCATTCAAGCACCTCGGCGACCTGCGGAAAGACACGCTGGTAAGCCTCGCCGTACTTCATCTTGCGATTGGAATTTCTGGCGCCTTGCGCTCCCCTCTGCAGAGCGGCGCGCTCATAGTATTCCCAAAGATGCTCCTGGGCCGACATCACCCTGAAGGCCGCTGCCTTTTGTTCCCACACGGAAGTAATATCAAGCAGAATCTGCGGTTTCCATTCGCATTGTTCCGGTTGGTGAGGTTCGAACAGAAATACGCCGGGCGCTCCGAGAACCTTAGAAGCTGGATCGTGTCCATGCGCCTGCGCAATAATGCGCGCCTCCTGCGCCACATGGCAGGCCAAAGGATGATCGAAGTTATACGGGTCCTTAAGCGAATGAGTAAGGATGAATTCAGGACGCAGCTCCCGGTAAACATTGACTAACTTATAGAGCACATCGTCGTCGACGCGCATGGGATAGTCGCCGATGTCGAAAAACCGAACTCTGGCTCCGAGGATATTGGCAGCTTCCTCTGCTTCCCGTCTCCGATGAGCCTTCACGACTTCCAGCGTCATGCCGGTCTCACGCCAAAGCTTCGCCGATTCGCCGCGCTCGCCGAATGAGAGGCAAATAACGTGCACTTCCCAGCCGCGTTTTGCGTAAAGCGCGATAGCGCCGCCAGCTCTCCACACAAAGTCCGCAGAATGCGCACTGACAATGACCGCGGTCTTACTTTCCAGCATGATGACTCCTTTCATACAATCCACATCCGGCCGCTCGACGCGCGGCTATTGTTTACGGACTCTTTCGCTGCCATAAGTGCCGGCTAGAAAATGAAGATTCCACCAAAACGAGCAATTCGCGGGTTATCAATCTGGGATATGACACCGAAGGATGGACCGGAATTAAAGTTAGTGGCCCAGGAAGAAGCATTGTTGGTGGCGTTGAGGAGCTCCATGTAAACACGCAATTTGTGTTTGTCCGAAAAGAAGTCCTTGGCCCCCCGTATATTGAGAAGAGACCGGACAGCGCCCGTCTGCGCTCCGAAAGGCTCGACCGGAATCACGACCTTCCCAGCCGTGGGAATCGGAACATTCTTCGAGAGAAATGTATCCGTGCGCTGCCCCTGCAGTCCGTTGTAAAACTGATAGGTCCCGGAGACATCAAATCGCCGCGGAAGATTGTAGTTTCCGGTCAGGCGAGCTTGCCAGGTCCAGGCATCGTCGGTTGGGAAATAGTTCTGGTTCGGGTTCACGATGATAGGGACAATCCATTGGTGATTTTTGGTTGCTGTATAACTTGCCAGAAGATTCCATTTGCCGGAGGTCTGGTGTTCTATACCGGTGATCTCGATCGTTTGATAGTGGCTGGTATTCGGGCTGTTGAAGTACTTCTGCTGCGAGAATGCTGCACCTTTGTATGCCGGTTCGAGATCATAGATCGTCAGTGGCGTGCCGGTCAGGGTAACGCCGGGCACTCCTTTGGGGCCGGGGTCAATAACTTGTACGGGGATATCCCATGCGCTGTAGGGGACGAGATATGGCTCCGCTGCCCACACATGCAGCTCCTGCGCAAAGGTATACCCGCCTCGAATCGAGATGCTCTTCCCCAACTGGCGCTCGACAAGCACTTGATACTCGTTGGTGTATTGCTCTTTCAGATTTGAGTTCAATGCCGTATTCGGAAGCGCCGTGGCATTTCCGGGGCCGGAACTGCCTCCCGCTGTGCTTACATAATCCGGACCATTCGGATCGAAATCCACTGTACCCGGTGCAAAGTCACAGACCTGCGGAGCCGGCGGACAAGGGCCGCTCCACTTGTACGTTGTATTGGTTGCTGCGTTCTGATTATAGGCAACAGCATAGTCGTCTCCCGGCGACCAGTTATAGCGTCCGTAGCTTCCCTTGAGAACTGTCTTTCCATCGCCAAACATGTTCCAGGTCACACCAATTCTTGGTGCCGGAACAGTCCAGGTTCCGGTTGCGATATATGGATAAGTAGCTTTTACTCCTGTGAATGGAGACGTTGCCGTCCAGGGAGGTCCGAATGTGCCGGCGAGCTTTGTCTGGCCGGGAACAAACGTCTGGAAGATGTCTTCCCGGAATCCTATATTCATCGTGAGCCGCTTATTTACCTTCCAGGAATCCGTCAGGTATATGCCAATCTCGTTCAGACCGGTAGAGGTATCCGATACCGGGAAGTTGTACACCTCAATCTCCGCCGGCGCGCCGTTGTTGAATATCAGGGCATAATTTCCGGCAAGGCCGTCGGGATCCGCAGTGCCTTGTGTCATCAGCATTGCCGTTGTGCCAAATTTCAATTCGTGATGGCCGAAGAACGATCCTTCCGGGATATAACTCAGCGATCCAACTAATTGCCAATTCGATCTGAATCGATGATCCTGCCCAAGATTCGGCCCGCCATTCAACTGGCTTGACAAATCATAGGTAGTAGGAACCCCGCTGGGATTGGGTTGCCCGCTGTATACGAGGTAATAGCTGTGGCGGCCCGCGATGAAATCCACAGTCATGCGCGAGTTAGGTAAACCTTGTATCTCACCTTTCCAATTCTTCGGGCTATTTGTTTCATTCAAAGTGCTGAGCTCGGGCAGCAAAGCGCTTCCTCCGCGATTTGGATAGTACTCGGTCAACATGTCCCAAAATCCGATGAGCTTGTAGTTCGGCGTTAGCTGATAGGTCGCCTTGATCGATTGATTTGTTTCCCGCGCATAGATAACGCCAGATGAGCCATCGGGCAGCACATAGCCGAGCGCGGTCCTGCTGATTGTCTGATAATGCCCTTCTCCGAAGAACCAGAGTCTGTTCTTGAGAATGGGGCCGCCGATATCGCCGGAGGTGTCAAAGCTTTTGATGATTGTGGAATCTGTGCCATTGCTCAGTCCCTGAGCTTTAATCGCATCCGTTAAGTTGTTCCCCTCAAGAGCATCTGTTTGCCAGCGAGCTTCATACCTGCCGTGAAATTTGTTGCCGCCTTCCGGGTAAATCGCGTTGATGTAGACTCCCGGCCCACCAACTTCCGCGCCGCCGCCGACCGCAATTACCTGGAACTCCTGCAACGATTCGACATCATAGTTATCGCCTGGAGCAGTTGTGCTTTGCCTCGAATTGATCCCTTCGAGAAGCGAGGTGTTGGAGCCACGCAGACTATATGCCATCCACGATCCACCAGAGATGCTGCCGCCGCCGAGATCGGGCACGCCTCCCGGCATGACGCCTGGCGTCGTTGCTACCACCTCCTGCATGGTGCGTGTCACAGGCAGCTCATTGCTAAGCACGTCTGCCTCCAGCGATGTGGTGGCCGTTGCGTTGGTTGTATCAATCACCGGTCCCTGCGTGGCAGATACAACTATGTTCTGCTGCACATTCTGGACTCCCATCTGCACGTTGACTTCTGCCGAAAAGCCCGCGGTAATGACGATATTTTCCCTTGCCGTGGGCTGGAACCCTGCTCCTGAGAATTCCACTTTGTACGTGCCGAGTGGAAGCTGCTCGAAACGATAGTTTCCATAGGAGTCTGTTACGGCTGTTCTTGGAACCAGCAGAGCGGGACTGGTTAGTGTCACCGTGGCTCCGAGCAGGGCGGCGCTGGAGGGGTCCGTAAGCTGGCCGTGGATGTCGCCGACCTGCAATGTTTGTGCAGACAACTGCCGGGCGCCAAATGTGGCCGACAGGCTCAGGACACAAAGCCAGAGGAAGGTGGAGAAACGAAGATGTGCCGGCGGCCACATGGCCCTGAAACACTCAGCCGGCCATGTTGCATTTGAAATTGAGCCTTGTTCGAACATCGAACCTCCTGAACGAAGAAACTTCTTCCAATTGCGTTGCTGTTATATGCGTGCGTCCGGACCGGGGAAGCCATTGGACGGTCATCGCGTGCTTTCCAGGCAACAGGTTTCCTCTGCGCCAGAGGAATAATCCTCTGGCTAGCTCAACGGCGGAGAAGATCTGCTGACTATTTTTGGCTGGGCGTCTCCAAGAGTTCCGTCCTATCTACGTCGTTCACTCGATCAATGATTTCGGCGTAGGCGCGGGCTCCTTGTTCCAAGCCGGCCGCGGGGACGTATTCCGGTATATCTCCTGTGGTGTGATAAAAGGGCCCCATATCGTACGTGAACATCGAGGGCGCATCTTTATAAATCCTGCCAAGCGCTCCTCCTCCGTTCGCATCCGGAACGGCAAATGTAGTCAGGCCGAAATCGGCAAAGGCATTGATCGCAATTTCCTCAAGCTTTCGACTGCCATGCAATACCCAGCGGTGTGTCTCGATGGCGTTGGAGTATCGAAGAAAAGGCCCGTGCAAGTACGTTTGCGTCTGTGTAACGTGCGCGCAGTTGATTATCACCGCGGTCTTTCCGAAGACGGTGTCCTGATGCTCGTGCATCCATGCGGTGCCGGGATCTCCGTCGTGATGACCGGGGGTTCCGACAAAGACGATAGTTCGCCGCCGCTGCGCCTGAGGAATTCCGGAGTAGTACTCCGCGAGCGTCACCATGGTGGCAATGCCCGATGCGTTGTCCATTGCTCCCGTAAAGAACGAATCCAAGGGCGCCATCAGATAAATGGTTTCGTCTGTGGCTCCGGGAAGCACTCCCCACACGAGTCCGGTCTTCTGGCCGGAAAGTTTCGGGGTCGCGTCCAACCGGAGGTGAATCTTCGGGCCAGGACCCGGCAGCGATTTGTCGATTGCATCCATGAGCGCGATGCCGTCATCGTTGCCCAGAAGGAATGTCGGCACCGCGGGGGCCGTGGACGACGGCTGGGCGGTTTGTGCCGAGAAGTTGCCCGGCAGCCCGAGAACAACCAATACCGCCGCGGCTTGATTCTCTTCCGCGCGCGCTACGCCGCCGAACCACTGCTCGGAGTTGTCGCGAACGCCGGGCGATGGAACACTAAAAATTACGACGGCCTTCCCTTTGACATCCCTGCCTGCAAAGTCAGCTTTTCTGCCCAGCCCGACGTATACGGTTTCGAGGTCCAAGCCTTGCTTTGCAGTTGAAGGCGTATTGACAAATGGAAAAGCGGATTGCAGCATATGCGCGGCGCTTCCGGAGCCGATTGCAACTTCCCATGAGTTGCCCCACCACTGCGGGGGCACGTCGAGCTCCTGCCTGCGCACATCCTGTACGCCGGCGGCCTTGAGCTTTTGCATCAGCCATTGGTCGGTTTCGAGGTCGTACCTGGTGCCGACAATACGCCCCCAGTATTGGTTGCCATCGGTTCTGCTCTGCTCGGCAATCGCGGTGATTTCATTCACGTAAGACTTGATATGGTTACCATCGATTGCGGCATATTTCCGGGTGCCCGGGGAAAGCGGCCAGCGCAGGTACGAATCTTCCAGCACATAGCGCGGTCGGCCGGCCCCGAGATATACCTTCATCTCCGCCAACTTGTGTTGCGTCTCCAGGTTTTGATCCGGTTCTGGAGGCACTGCCCCGCTGCCAATAAACTCGGGCCCCTGCTGCGCTTGAACAACATTTCTGGAAGAGTTAACGCAAAACACCAGAAGGAAAATCAAAAACGTGGTCGGCTTCCGCCACACGCGTTCACACATCACGGACCTCCGCAAGTCAGCTCACGCACATGAATACTTGCTGGAAGGCTGTATAGACTTTTGCTTCAAAAGGCGTCAAGAGGTATTTCATAGAAATTCACTGTGTTCATCTATCGAACATTTTCGAGATGGAATGAGGCAAAGGGAATGCCCGCAATAAATGTATTTACTTCACGTTTTTGCCGGTTCAACCCATCCTGCATTTACGGCAATGTATCGAGACTTGAATGAGTAATGTTCACCTATCGAACGGCCATATCCGACACAAATGCCCCATGATTTTTATAACCGGAGAACAGCCGTGGGGAGATTCTGTAACACTCCGGCATGTATTTCAGTAATGAGGAATCACTCCGCGGCATCTTCGCGAACTTCAACAACTCTCCCGCGTCGCTCGAAGCGAGAGGCGAAGACCGCTCCAGGCTTCATCGCCAGATAGATGCGAGCTTCCACAGTCTTCCCTTGAGTGAAGCGGGCTTGCCGGATGTTGAAAAGAATTCAATCCGGCTGGCTACTTCGTTCTTGTCTCCGCTTTCACTCGCCGGGGGATAGAGCAGATTGGTCATGGCAATGGTGCCTTGCTGAGAATAGGCTTCAATCGAAGAGCGGTCGTAGATGAGTTGGAGGTCCAGCGGGCGGGTAGGGTCCAATGGCGCCACAGTTCTGGCGGCAAACCTGGGTGCGAAGGATACGTTGCCGGAATGGGTGCGGTCGATATAAAACTCGCTTCGCTGGCGGTCGAAACCGATTTCCGTCCAGTGTTCCGCGGAGCTGTAGATGCGAATGCCGAAGGTATCTCCGGCGGTCTTTGGAAATTGCAGGTCGAGCTCGAACGGGCCTTCTTCATGGGCAAGGGTTACGGCAGCTTTCGCGGCACTTGTGCGGCCCTTGATGTGGCTGCCGCTGGTTCGCAGAGGCGCGATGACCGGCTCCTGGGCGAGTGCAAGGCCGGAGCTGTCATGGAGCAGCGTGATGCGGCGGGGAAGGCTCATCTGGCCGCGCCACGGCGAGGTGGGAAGTTTGTCCGCGTACTGCAAATTGTTCATCCAGCCAATCAGGGTATTTGGGCTGTCTGCCGGCAGATTGTTGTAACTGATGGCGCAGTAATCGTCTTTGCCGTAGTTGGTCCAGCCATGCGCTCCGGGCAGCGCGGATTGCGTGAAAGATGCTCCGTCAAAGCTACCGAGAAAATACTGCTCGCCGCTTCCGCCCTGCGGTGCGCCGGAACCAATGCCAACTTTGAGCGCCCACATCTCCGCGTGGTCTTTGTCGGCGGGAAAGCGCAGCAGGTCAGGACACTCCCAGGCTCCGGCTGTATTGCCGGCCGGGCCAAAGTCGCTGAGTTGGGTCCAGTCTTTCAGGTTGGGTGATGCGTAGAAGCGGACCTTGCGCTCGGTGGGCAGCGAGACGGCCATGAGCCAGCGATGACGCTCGCTGTCCCAGGAAACGCTGGGGTCGCGGAAATCGGCAAGTCCGAGGTCGAGGACCGGGTTTGCGGCATACGGCGTCCAGGTACGGCCGTTGTCGCGGCTGTATGCAATGTTCTGTGTTTGCCGCGCTCTTGCCTGTTCCGCGCCGGTGTAAATGGCCACCAGGCAAGGCTGGCCGGGGTCGCAGAAGCCGCTGGTGTTCTGCTCGTCCACCACGGCGCTGCCGGTGAAAATCATGATGCCGTCGCGCTCGGGCAGCGCCACGGGCAGCTCCTGCCAATGGAGCAGGTCGCGGCTGACGGCATGGCCCCAGCTCATGTGTCCCCAGGTATCGCCGAAGGGGTTGTATTGAAAGAAAAGATGGTATTCGCCATGGAAATAGACGAGGCCATTCGGGTCGTTGGTCCAGTGTTCCCGCGGAGAAAAATGCAGTTGAGGGCGATAGGGCTGGTTGTAGTCGTCTGTGGGCTGCTGCGCATGTAATGGGGCGAGGATGCAGGCAAGCAGCGGAGCGATGCGGAGGAGTGAGAGCGATCCTGACTTCATTTCACCACCATTTTAGGCTCACACCGTGCTGGAAGGCTTTCTGCCGGCCGGCATGGGAAGCGAGGCGAGGGCAAAGCATTCTTCGAGAGACCATGGGGGCGTCGCGCCTGCCCGGCTGGCAACAATAGAGCCAAGTGCATTGGCAAAGCGAGCTGTGTCTTCGAGCGGCCAGCGCTGCTGGTATCCGTGCAGAAAAGCCGCGGAAAAAGCGTCTCCGGCACCGACGGTGTCCGCAACCTTTGCCGGATAACCGGCGACAGTGAAGAAGCGGCCCCGATCGTAGACCGCGCAGCCTTCCGGGCCGAGAGTGATGCAGATCGTCTCGATGGCGAAGCGCGCAGACCACTGTTGGCAGAAGGATTTAAAAGAAAACGAGTCTTCTGCCATGCCGGTGAGACTACCGAGGGTGCGCGCCTCGGAGTCATTCAGCTTGAGCAGATCGGCTGCGGAGCAGAGACGCTCGACAAGTAGCAGATTCCAGTTGTCAGGGCGAAGGTTCATGTCATACAGGCAGCGAATATGCGGCAACTCCCGCCTGATGCGCGCCGTCATCTCTTCCGTGTGCGGCGAGGTCTGCGCCAGAGTTCCGAAGTAAAGCCAGTCCGGATCGAAGAGATGAATTTTCTCAAGAAGCGCATCCGACAGGTCAATGCAATCGAAGGCCGCGGGACGCGCGATTGTGAAGTGGGGCTCGCCTTGCGCGGTGGTGCTGACGGTGGCTGTGCCGGTCGCAACGCTGGAGACTGTCTGGAAAAAATCCATCAGGATGCCGAGAGAGGCCGCTTCCCTTTTGGCGGCCTGTCCTCGCGCATCCTCACCGATGGCTGTGAGCAAAGCGGCTGAATTTCCCAGACGCGCGGCATTGGCTGCGAAATTCAGAGGCGCTCCGCCAAGAAGTTCTTTGCCGGGAAATACATCCCATAAAATCTCGCCAACACTTAGAATCCGCATGACTATTCTCACTCTCTCATAGTCAATGCGAAACAGGCCAGATGCGCGCTGCCGTCGCACGATGCGAATCGGCAGCGCGCCGGAAACAGCGAAGCCGCGACGGTTATTGCACAGTCAACGTGAATGCGCCTGTGGCATCCGCTGTGTTCGATGTGCCGGTTATGGTGACGATGTAACTGCCGGTGGGTGTGCCGCCCTGATCGGCAAACGTTGAAGGGCCGCCGCCACCGCACCCGGAGATGCAGCCGGCGAGTACCGCGACACAGACCAAGCATAGGAAAAAGCTGCGTATTCTGGAACGCCGGACAAGGATGCAGAATGGGAAAACGCCTGCCAGTGTCAGCCAGCCTGCGGCGAAGCGACCGCCAGGCCGGACGGATGGCTTTGCCTGGGCGCTGATAACGGGGTTGGTGAAGATGGTAAGCGTGATTGTGCCGGACGACGTGCCGGTAATGCTTACCGGATTGCCTGCGCCAAGAGCGAGGATGGGATAGCTGACCCCGGCGCCGATCGGACCGGATGTGATCTGCGCGGTTAGCATTACGCTGCCTGTGAATCCATCGGTCGGCGCGATGGTGATGGTTGTCGAGTTGCTCGATGTTGCACCGGCCTTGACGCTGAGATTGCCTGCGCTAATCGTAAAGCTGGGATTGGGGGCCTGCGTGACGGCGATAGAGGCGGTACCGCTTGCGGAAAGGTAGTTGGCGTCCCCGCTATAGGTGGCGGTAAGCGTATCGGTTCCGGCGGCGAGCGCGTTGGCCGGGATGGTGATGCTGGCAGAGCCGCTGCTCAGGGAGGTGGCGCTCGATGTATAGCCGCCGCCGGACAGCGTGATGGTTCCGGTTGGGGTGGGGCCGTTCGTGGCACCGGCCACGGCGATGGTTACGCTCGCAGATTGCGCCGTGGTGATGCTGGCAGAGGCCGGGGTTACGGTGACACCGGCGGGAGTGAGCGAGCCGGCGAGGATGGGCGCGGTTGCGTAGTACATCAGGCAGGTTGCGCCCGAGTACCTGGATGCGAACTCAAGAACGCTCTGCCCATCGATGGATGGAAGCAGCGGCGAGGAGTAGTTGGGGCAATAGTTGTCGTATGCGGCGGGAACCTGCACGGGAGCGGGCATGGTGCTCCACGGGCCAGAGCCGTCCGCGGAGTGATTGGTGAAGATGGTGATGCCGTTGCCGCTCGAAACCGCGTTGTTGCTCTCGTTCATCACTTGCCCGACCAGCAGAATGGTTCCGTTGCTGGAGGCTGCGGACGGCGCCCATGCGTTGGTGGGCGCGTGCTCGAAATATTGCCCGGCGGCAGTTGCCACCTTGGTGCCCATGTTGGTGGCGTCGCCCCAGTTCCAGCCGTCGGCGGATGTACGGTAGAAGACCGTACATGCCGCAGGGCCGCACAGTTCATAGCTCATGAAGTAGGTTCCGCTGGGCAGCTTGGTGACGACTGCCATGCCGGGACGGTCGGCCTGGACGCTGCTGGCAACGGTAAAGGTGGCGTCCTGCCAGTTGATGCCGTCGTAAGAGCGAATCTGGCGAAGAAGCTGGCTGTGGCCGGCCTGCGTTTCATCGGAATAGATACAGACCAGCGCGCCATCACCGGCAACGGTAAACTGCGGCTCCCACAGGCCACCGGATGTAGTGCCGGGATTCGTGCCCTTGGCGCAGTTGGAGAGATAGGACCAGGTTTTTCCCTGGTCGGCGCTTTGATAGACCTTGATCTGCATGGCCTGCGTAGTGGAGGACTGGCCGACGGAGCCGGCCCATAGCAGCGTTCCGGGGGCGAGAGCGCCAACCTTGGAAGGCAACTCATAGAGCGTTCCGCAGCAGAGGCCGCCGGCGAAGTCGGGGTCCGTGATGGCTCCGATCTGTGTGAACTTCACGCCGTCGGTGCTTGAGTAGATGTCCTCTTCCGCGCCGCTGCCGGGAAACGCGTTGACGCTGGCGACAATGCCTCCGTTCAGGGAGGCTTGAGGGTTGTAGGAAAGGCGCAGCAGGCGCGCATACAACGCGGAGCCGCTGCTCAACTGCGTGCCCGACTGCGCCGCGACAGACAGCGGCAGCACGGCGAGCAGGAGAGTAAGGCACGCGAGCCATACTACGGATGCGCGTGGCTGGAGGTTGCGGTGGAAGGCTGCTTTGCGACGAAGGCGGAACGCATACTGTGCGAAGAGTTTCAACATGGTCGTGTCCAGTCCTGAAGAATGTTATTGCCCAATGCGCTGACGGCGCAAAGGAACAGTTCTCTCGATTTCGTAAATGCGGGACCGGCGAAGACGAAGGCCAGCCCCGCATTGCGGCTCAGAATGCCACGCGGATCTGAACGTTAACGTTGCGCGGCGGCGAATCCGCGGTCGGCGTCTGGCCGGGGATGATGGAGCCGAAGTTCGGGTCCCAGGCGTTGGAGTTGAAACGCGCGGTGAGCATGTTGAAGTGGTTCAGCGCATTGGAGGCGGAGAGACGGACGATGACATTCACGCCGTCATGCACCTCATAGCTCTTTTGCAGGGCCGCATCGCTCAGCAGCATGGGCTTCATCTTGATGACATCGGAGTTCGAGCCTTCGATAGCCTCGTTGGGCAGCGTGTCATAGACGATCCAGTCGTACTGGCTTTCGTCGTCAGGGCAGTTGCCATAAGCGGTGTTGGTCGGCAGCTTCTCTACGCCTCCACCGGCCAGATGATGAAGCACGCAGTGGCCCCAGCCGAGGAAGCCGTTGATATTCCGATTGCTCCAATTTGGATGCTTGATGAATTTGTTGTGCGGCAAGGGACGCGCGCCCGTGGGCAAGCCGATCGGCTCGCCGCTTTGCAGGGTGAAGATGGGCGAGAAATCCCATCCGCCGACAAAGGCATCCGCGATGCGGCTGTTATGCATATTGAAGGCGCGATGGCGTCCGAAGGGCAACTGGAATACGCCGTCGATCTTGAAGGATTTTGGAATCTCAAGATAGTAGACGCTGCGTTGGCGGAGATTCAGATCCTGACTCAGCCAGCCCCATTGCTCGATCTGCTTGGACCAGACATAGCTCAGGTTGAAGCTGACGCCATGCGACATGCGCTGGCGATAGTCGGCCTGCAGGCCGTCGTACCAGATGTGGCCACCGTTCATGCCGGCTACGTTGACGTCCTGAAATTCAGGATGCGGCCGGTTCATGTCGAAGGCTTGATTCGTCGCGTTGGTGTAGTAGGCGGTGCCGGCAAAGGCGGGAACGTTCACGAATGGGTTTTGTACAGGATTCCAGCAATTGCCCCATTGTGCGGTGGGAGCGCCATAGGCCAGCGAGCAGGTTTGCAGGAAGCTGTGCGAGGGTAAATTGGCGTTGTAGGTCATGTCGTAGCCGACGACACGATTGCCAACATAGGCCACATCGAGCACGCCGTTGTGCAGCAGGCGATACTGCACGCCAAGCGAGAACTCGTTGGCGTCCGGAACGTGGTAGTTGTGGTTGTAAACCGAGAGGCTGGTGCCAACGCCGGTCATGGTTTTCAGCGCGGCGCCGGTGGGCTGAATCAGGCCGCTGGAAAAGGGATTATTAATCACATTGTCGATTGGATGAATGCCGTTGTCGTTTGTGTCCACCAGCGGCGTGTTGGACGAAAAGCCGAGCTGATTCATCATTCCGTTGCTTTGGAAGTTGGTGTAGAAGAGCCCGTAGCCGCCACGGATGACGAGTGCATCGATCGGCTGCCATGCGAAGCCGAAGCGCGGCTGAATGTTGCCGTAGGTCGTGGCGACCGCCTCGCGCGTTCCTCCATTGATGCCGGCATAGACCAGCCCTCCGGTAAGGTTCCCTGCCGCGGGCAGAATTGATGCCGCATTCGGCGGCATCTGCTGCTGGACCTCATTCGGAATGTTGGGATCGAATCCGGTAATCAGCCTGTCCTGCCGATCCACGGGGCCGGTGAGCACATCGTAACGCAGGCCGAGGTTGAGGGTCAGGTGCGGCGCGATCCGCCAGTCGTCCTGTACCCACGGGGCAATGTATTTACTGGAAATCTGCTCGTTGGCATTGATGGTCGTGTTGCCGCTGGTGGGCGTGCCGAGCAGGAAGGATGCAAAGCCATCGCCGCTGCGGCTCACGGATGTTCCGTCCTGAAGGGCATAAGTATCTTCCGTCCAGTCCGGTCCGTTGTTGAAGGTGAATGAGCCGGGATTGTAGAAGTTAAAACGGGTGAGACGCAGGTCGCCGCCGAAGCGAAGATTGTGCTTGCCGATGGAGCGCGAGAGGGAGCCTTCGAGCGAGTAGGTGCCGGTGACTTCGGTGTTGGCGTTCCAGCCCATGCTGTTATAGCCGGTGAAGTTCCAGTTACCGAATAGCGCGGGCTGCTGCAATCCATTGACTAAGCTCGCGGGAAGACCGAGCGAGGTGAGATCGAAGCCCTGATTCTCCGGACTCGTCCACACCACGGCGAAGTTTGTATAGCCGGCGCGCACATTCAAGACGGTTTTTGCATCGACGACATCGACAAAGTCGAAGAGGAAACCCTTCGATGCGCGCGAGAACTGGCCGCCGTTTTCACCGGGGCCTACGATTCCGCCGGCATTGCTCACCTCAGAAAAGTTTGCCAGGAAGGGACGCAGGAAGAACTTGTACTTGTCGCCGACGTTGAAGTCGAAGCGGCCCAGCAGATTGTGGAAGTGCCAGTTGTAATAGTTGTTCGGAATGGAGAGATTGGCAGTGCCTACGCGCTGCCCGGACGGCGTGCTGCCGACATCGGGCAGGAACTTGGCAATCGCCAGAGCGATGGGGTTAAGCCGGCTCTGCGGAATAACGTTGCCGGGGAAGGGATCGCGCACCCATACACCTTGTGCATTCTGATGTATTTTGTCGGGATCGTTGATGGTGATGGATGGATAGCCGGGCTGATTGAGCAGCTCGGAGAAATCGCCGGTGCGCATCTTCTCCGTGGGATAGGAGAGCAGCAGGCTGCGCGGAAGCAGCTCGGAATAATGATCGAAGGCAAAGAAGAAGTAGGGCTTGTATTTTTGCGACTGGCGCAGCAGGTGCGGAATCATGACGGGACCGCCTACCTGAAATCCAAGCTGCGTCTGCGAGTTGAACGGCGTCGTGTTTGCCGTTGTGTTGTTGATAGAATTTTCGAACTTGTTCTGAGAGGAGTTGGCGTTCCAGCCGGTGCGGCGGAGCGAACTCCAGAACATGCTGTGAAACTTATCCGTGCCGGAGACAGTGCTCAGATTAACTACGCCGCCGCTGGTGTGGCCGTATTCGGCATCGTAGTTGTTGGCGCTGACGGAAAATTCCTTGGTGGCGAACTGCGGCGGGGTGTAAGCGTAGGTGTTGCCGCCAAATTCAGCGTCGTTGGGGCTGCCGTCGATCTGGAACTCGTTCAGGTACATCAGGCCGCCGTTGATGAGGTATTGCGAGGTCACGGTCCACGGGTCGGTATAGACGCCGAGCGGACGAATGCGCACACCGGGAATGTCGTTGCCCAGCATGATCGGGTTCGCGTTGATGACGGGCAATTCCTGCACGGTTTCATTGGGAATGCTGAAGGAGCGCACGGCGTCTTGCGTTTCAAGCAGCGCGGCTTCGGCCGTGACCGTTATCTGCGAGCTGACCGAGGCGGGCTTGAGCTGAACCGAGATGCTGCTGGCGGCGTAGGATTGCAGCACGATGCTGGTAACTTCCGCCGTGGTCATTCCTGGCGTCGTGACTTTCAGCGAGTACGTATCGGGCTCCAGAAACTGAAAGATGAATGCACCGGCCGCATCGCTTTTGGCGGGCGTCACAACTCCGGTGCTGACACGCGTCAAAGCCAGATCCGCGTTGGGCACCATGGCCCCGGCGCTGTCTGTCACCGTGACGGTCAGCTTGGCGCGATAGTCCTGCGCGTTCGCGCGCGAAGCGGAGATCGTTAATACGGCAAGGATGCACACGAAGAACGCGACGGTACGATGAAGGTCGCGCATTCTCTCCATGCAGGTTGTCTTTCGCATGTGTTGCCTCCGAACAAAATTCCTGATTTCCGCGGGTCGAACCCGCGGTTTCAATCGTTCATCAATGCCGGCATCGCTTTCTTCCGGCCACTCGCGACAATATGTTTCTTGCGATAGAACACGCAAGGTGGCGGAAGCACCAATCTGCGATAGTACACATGACCTATACGAAAGATGCACGAAGATGGCAGGCGCGACTTCTCTATCTGGGAATAGAATAGGAAGGCTCGAAGAGGGCTTGGTGATGGCGATGCAGGCAAAGTCAATCCGCGTGATGATTGTTGACGATCATCCGGTGGTGAGGATGGGTTTGAAGACCATGCTCGAAAGCGAAGACGACATATCGGTGGTCGGGATGGCCGGCACCGCCGGCGAAGCGCTGAAAGAGATCGAGAAGGTGGACCCCGAAGTTGTGCTGATGGACCTGCGTATGCCGGGTATGGATGGAACGGAGGCGATTGCCGAGATGCGGCGCATCTGGCCTGGAATCCGCATCCTGGTGCTGACCAACTACCAGGAGGATGAATATATTTCCCGCACGATCCAGGCCGGAGCGATGGGCTATCTGCTCAAGCGCACGCCGCAGGAGGAGATTGTCAAGGCCGTGCATGCGCTCCACCAGAATGCGCGCTATATTCCGGACGACATCTCCCGGAGGCTGCTGGAAACAATTGGCCGCAACAGGCTGAGCGAGCGCGAATTGGAAGTGCTCACGCTGGTGTGCAAGGGGCTTTCCAACAAGGAGATCGCGCAGAAGCTGTTCATCAGCGACAAGACGGCGAGGAATCACGTTACCAACTGCCTGCTCAAGCTGGGCGTGAGCGACCGGACGGAAGCGGCCACGACGGCAATCAAGCGCGGCCTGATCCGGATTGACGATTGACTGCCGGCTGAGGCTATCCGCAGGCTGCCGAGTCAGGCGGCCCGCAGCCACTTTGCAAGGATGTGGAACCGTTCGGCGGCTGTGGCCGCCACTCTTGCGCGTAGCGTGGTTGGCCGCGAGATGGCTGTGACGCTGACCCGTGTGCCCTTCCCCGGTGCACTCGCGATCTGTAACTGGCCTCCCACGCTCTGCGCGCGCTTCTGCATTCCCATGATGCCAAAGCCGGCCGTCTCGCGCGAATAGTTGAACCCGCCGCCATTGTCTTCGACGATCAGCTCGACATTCGGCTCATGGTAGCGAAGCGTAATTGCGAGCGCGGTTGGATTGGCGTGGCTCATCGCGTTCGTGATGGCTTCCTGGCCAATGTGCAGGAGCGCGTTTGCAAGGCGCAGATTGAGACGAAACGGAGTGCCTTCGATCGCGGTTTCCGTATCGATGTGATCCCCGGCAATCTTTCTTGCAGTGCTGGCCAGCGACTCCACAAGCTCGTTCTGCATGTCGGGGGCCGAGACGTTCAGCATGGCAATGGTGCGGCTGGCCTCCTCGTGAGATTTGCGGACGAGTTGATAAGCCACGTCCAACTGATCGGCAATGTGCCGGAATTCCGGGTGATCCTTGCGCTGCACGCCGCTGCGGATACCCTGAATCTGGTATCCGACGCCGGCAAAGCTCTGGGCCATGGTGTCGTGAATGTCATGCGCGAGCCGCTCGCGCTCCTGCGTGATCGCATTCGCCTGCCATGCCTGGATGCGAAAGTAAATGAGCTGAATCAGCAGCGCGAGGCCGATGAGGGCAATGAAGAGCATGACGATGTGGACCGGGGTCCACCAGGGCGGAGGCGCGATGGTTTCTATATCGTCATTCGAGCGCAGGAGGATGGCGAAGGGCGTGATTTCGCGCGTCACTTTGCGATCGAGAACACAGACGCCGCGAATCCGCAGGATACTGTTCACTTCGAGTTGCGGCAGCGAGCCGGAAGGCTGATTCACATAGAGCGCACTGAACGGCTGTCCTCCCTGCACGAACTGGAGCACCTGCACGTTGGGCTCCGATTGCCGGATGCCGGTGAGGCGGCCTTCGAGCTCGACGAACCTTGCGTCGTAGGCTCCGGATGCGGCCTGCAAGGCAGTGACCGCGATGGGCGGAGTAGGCGTTCCACCCCAGAGCAGCTTCACGATTCCACCGCGGATGGTGGAACTGTAAAGACCGGGCTGCGTGTAACCTGTGACTTCCACCTCGTCTCCCACGTTGAGCAGGGGCATACGTGCGCCGGTTACGAAAACGCCGCCTTCGGCATCCTGCACGTAGAGATCGCGGGTGGCATAGGTAACTACTCCACGCAGCGAAACCGGGCGGTCCTGATGGCGCGGCAAATCCTGCAGGTCCCCGGTATGAAGCAACGGCCTGGAGGATGCTTCGGCAGGCCCCGGTAACTGCACGGCAGCGCCATAGGATGGACTGAAGCGGAAGATGCGGTTGTAGTCCGCTTCTCGCTTTGGAAACTCCGGATGTCCGACAGCGGCCGCATGGCTGCTGAGCGCCAGATAATCGCTCAGCGCGGCCGGCTTGACGCCGATGTTCTTCCACAAGCCGCCCGTAGCCAGGGAGCGCAGGCCGATGCGTCCCGCGGCAGCGCAGGGTTGCTCCTCGACCGCGATCCACGCGGTTTGCATGGTGGAGAGATTTTGAGAGGAGGCTGCGATGCGGCATCCGACGGCGGTGACGACGAGGCGATACCACACGCCGGCGTGCACTCCGCCCGGCATGGGAACCGGGCGTGCTTCGATCCATCCGTAATCGGAGCGGCCAAGAATCAATGTCGCATCCGTAGTGCGAAGGCCGATGTAATACCCGTTGTATGCGTCGACGCCTTCTTCTTCATCGGTGGAGCGGACGATGACGCCCATGTCTCCGTGCTCGCCGTCGAATTTCAGGTCCGCGGTAAGCGTGTAATCTTTCCATTTTTCCGAGCCGGTGACGAGCTTCGCGCCGCGCTCGTCGGAGTTGTTGCGTACGGCGTCGTCAACAACTCCCCAGGTGCCTCCGTAAGCCTGCGAGCCTTCGAGCTTGCCGTCTCTCAACTGGTAGATGTGGTTTGGAGAGCTGTTGGCGCGGCTCCAATAGAACCAGCCAAAGACGCCGCAGAGAAGCACGAGGGCGGCGATTGCAAGATAGAAGACTGTCCGTGGAAGCACAGTGGGCCGGCTCACTCCTGCACTCTCCAATTCATGTCCAGCACCTGCTGCACGCTTTGTGAATCGATGTTGTCTCGTGTAATCAATACGGGCGGAACGACGATTCTCCGTTCCGTGTGCTCGCCTGCAAGCTGCTTGTGCAGGGCTTGAATGGCATCGTAACCCATGACGTAGGTATTCTGCGCGATCAGCGAATCAATGCCTCCGGAGCGGAGATGATGCAGCAGGTCGAGATCCTGATCGCAGGCAATCAGCGCGATCTTTCCTTCTGACTTGGTGCTTAACAAGGCGCCATACGCCGCGCGCGACTGGTTCACGTTGAGAGAGAAGATTACGCGCAGACGTGGGTCGGCGTGGATGACATCTTCCGCGGTTTCTTCCGCCTCGGACGAGCTTACGGATGTGCTGCGCCGCTCCTCGATGCGAATGCCGGGGATGCGCTTCTCGATTGCGTCCTCAAAGGCATTGGCCCGCTCGATGGAACTGAGCAGGTTGGGATTCATGCCGAGAATGGCAACGCTGTCGCCGGACTTGAGAAAGCTTGCGGCGCGCTCCGCGGCCAGGCGTCCGGTTGCGATGTCGTCATTGACGACAAAGGTAAGGTTGCTGCCGGGAGAGATGCCAAGAGGTGAGCCGACGATCACCGTTGGAATCTTCTTGTCGAGCGCGGCCTGGACCGCGCTGATGAGCACGACATCGTGATCGGGAGAGAGCACAAGCCCGCCAACCTTGCGCGCGATGGCCTGCTGAACAATCTGTACCTGGCGGGGAAAATCATCCTCGCGGCTGGGGCCGTTCCAATAAATCTTCCAGCCATAGGCCTGCGCGGCGTGTGCTGCGCCCGCGTGCTCGGACTCCCAGATTTCCTGCGCGGTGGTCTCCGGAACAACAGCGATCACTGTCGGATGCGCGATCTGTCTGGCGAACAGTACCACAATCAGGAACACAGCCAGCAGACCAAGCGCGGCTCCGCCAATTGCAGTGCGTACTCTCAAGGGCGTCTCCGCGCACATTATTGCATGGTGGTCGTGCCTCGGGCTCATCTTCGCATTGCGGCTTTTTACCGCCCTGTTGATGGGCCTCGATTCCAATGTTCGATACGCTCAAAGGTCCGTCACACCACACAGTGGTGTAGATGCACTACTGTTTTTAGGCCAAATGCACTATTGAAAATGCGAGGTCGAGCCGTTATTGCTGTTGAGTGAGTAAAAACCTGTGCCTGCCACCACTATCCGGTACGCACATGCAGCGCGGTGCGAGAGATCGAGCCCGTTGGAAGAAAGTTGATTCTGAGTGATGAGATCCTTCTGCTGCTACATTCATTCGCGCCAAATATTATCCCATTCGATAGCTTCTTTCTCATGGGGACGCACTGGCATTGCCGCAAGCCGCTTTGCTACGCTCGTTGCGCTCGTATGCCTGCTGCTCTCTTCGGCCCGCGCCCAATCGGCTTCGGACGCGGATGCAGGCACGGCTCGCTGGCCGCAGGAGAAGGCTCGGGAGTGGTATCGCCAACAGCCATGGCTGGTCGGCAGCAACTATATCCCAGCCGATGCGGACAACGAGTTGGAAATGTGGCAGGCCGCGACCTTCAATCCGAAAGAGATCGATCTCGAATTGGGATGGGCCGAGTCTACCGGCATGAATACCATGCGCGTCTTTCTGCACGACCTGCTGTGGCAGCAGGATGCGCCCGGCTTCACGCGGCGGATCGACGAATTTCTCGCCATCTCGGCGCGCCATCACATTCGGCCCATCTTTGTTCTCTTCGATTCCTGCTGGGACCCTTACCCCAAACTGGGCCCGCAGAGCGCTCCTGTTCCCGGTGTGCACAACTCGCGCTGGGTGCAGAGTCCGGGCGCTGCGGCACTTGCCGATCCGTCGCAACGGGTGCGGCTGAAGGAGTATGTCGAAGGCGTCGTTGGCGCGTTTGCCCACGACCCGCGCATCCTGGCATGGGATCTATGGAACGAGCCGGACAACACGAATGACAGCTCCTATGGCAGCGCGGAGATCAAGAACAAGGTCGCGCTTGTTCTCGATCTTCTTCCCCAGGTCTTTACATGGGCGCGCGCCGCACATCCGGAGCAGCCGCTCACGAGCGGCGTGTGGCGTGGCGGATGGTCCCCGCATGATCAGCTTTCTCCCATGACGCGCATTCAGCTTGAAGAATCCGACATTGTCACCTTCCACAACTACGGGTGGCCGGAGGAGTTCGAGCACTTGATTCACGAGTTGGAGCCTTACAACCGCCCGATTCTCTGCACCGAGTACATGGCGCGCGGCTCCGGCAGCCTCTTCGATACGGTGCTGCCGATTGCGCGACAATACCACGTGGGCGCCATCAACTGGGGCTTTGTACAAGGCAAGACGCAAACCTGGCTGCCATGGGATTCCTGGCAGCGCCCGTATGTTGGCGTGAAACCAACGGTATGGTTCCACGATATTTTCTATCCCGATGGATCGCCTTACCGCGCGCGTGAAATCGATATCATTCGCCAGTTGACCGGCCACAATGCGGCCGAAACCGCGAGCAAGCGATAAGGACACAGGGATGCTTTCACTCACGCTATCGATGCCGGCACGAACTGCGATCAGCAAGTCGCTCGCAGTATCCCGCGTCCTGCTGATATGGTTTGCAATCGGCTCGGCGGCGCTCCAGCCGGCGGCCTTGTGCTCGCAATCGGCAAGCCAGCAGGCCAAACTAACCAATCCGGTCCTCGATCATGCCGACCCTTTCATCACGCGCGACAACGGCATGTATCTTCTGCTCGCAACCACGGGAAACAACATTACGATCTGGTCCGGCCCGCGCATGGAGGAGCTTGCCCGTTCTCCGAAGGTTGTGTGGACTCCGTCGCCGGCCGATCCGCAACAGATCCCGCTCACGCAGGTATGGTCGCCGACATTATGGAAATTCGATAATCGCTGGTGGATTTATTTCACTGCAACCACGGATGGCGCAAATAGCGGGCACGGCATCTACGCCCTCGAATCCTCAGCCGGCGATCCGCTCGGCCCGTATACATTTGCCGGCAAAGTGGACACCGGGCAGCCTTCAATCGATCCATCCGTCCTGCGCGCGGGTGATAAGTCGTACCTGATGTTCGTAAGCGTGACCGGCGGGCACAATGCCGTGTGGATCGCGCCGCTTTCCAACCCTCTCACGCTCGCCCGCAAGGCCAATCTGCTCATCTACCCGGACAAGCCTTGGGAACAGGGAAAAGGCTCCAGCTCTTCCCTGCCCGTTGCCGAGGGGCCCACGGCGCTCTATCACGATGGACGCACCTTCATCGTCTACTCGGGTAGCCACACGGCCAGCCCTGTCTATTGCCTGGGTCTGTTTGCCTACTCAGGAAAGGGCGAAATCACCGACCCGGACAACTGGCGGAAATCGGGACCGGTCTTTGAGCAAAGCGCGAAGGATGGCGTTTACGGACCGGGCCGCGGAACGTTCACGACTTCCCCGGATGGACGGGAGAACTGGATTCTGTATGCGGCAAAGACATCCAGCGAGTTTACCGGCAGGGGCCGCAGCGTCCGAGCGCAGCAGTTCACTTACGGTGCAGACGGCGCACCGAATTTCGGCAGCCCTGTTTCTCTTGGCGCCGTGCTGACCGTTCCTTCCGGAGAAGCTGCTTCGGCCGCGCCAAAACCAATGGCCAATTCCAGCGTTCGATAAACGACCACCATTCCCGTGATGAGCGCCAGGGTGGATTGAGAATCGCAGCACCTGACAAAGACCGAAGCCAACCACGAGAAAACGATTCCCCAAAGCGGTGAGTCGAGGTAGATTGGATTCTGTGTACAGGTTGAGGTGAAGATGCGTTCCATTGCTGGTTTTCTTATTGTGCTTGCTGCCCTCAGTTGCAGGGCGCAGGAACCGGTGCAGATAAAGGTTGATCTAAATGCTTCGGAGGGCAAGTTCACCCCGATATATAGCTGGTTTGGTTATGACGAATCGAATTACACAACCACGAAGATGGGGGGCGCATTACTTCGCGAGCTGCACGATCTGAGCCCGGTGCCAGTGCATATCCGCGCACATTTTTTGCTGGCTACCGGAGATGGCAAGCCTGAGCTGAAGTGGAGCTCGACTAATGTTTATACCGAAGATGCAAACGGTCATCCGGTGTACAACTGGACAATTCTGGATCGGATTTTCGACACGTACAAGGCGGCAGGTGTGCAGCCGATGGTGGAACTGGGATTTATGCCGGAGGCGCTGTCGAGCCATCCCGATCCGTACCACATTCCCTGGCCGACGAAACCGGGGCAGGTCGAGGGTTGGTCATTTCCTCCCAAGGACTATGCGCGTTGGGGCGAGCTGGTCTATCAGGTAGCGGCGCACATGGTGCAGCGATACGGCAAGGATGCGGTTGCAGACTGGTATTGGGAGGTTTGGAACGAGCCGGACATCTCGTACTGGCGCGGCACCGAGGAGGAGTACAACAGGCTTTACGATTACGCCGTAGCTGGTGTGAGGCGAGCAATTCCCGAGGCCCATGTGGGAGGGCCGGCGACGACGGGCCCGAATCCGGGAAGCCATTCGGCGCAGTATCTTGAAACGTTTCTGCGGCATTGTTCTGAGGACAAGAGTGCGGCGACCGGCGGAGCAATTCCGCTCGATTTCATCTCATTCCACGTAAAGGGAAATCCGAACATCGTTGGCGATCGGGTTCAGATGGGGCTGCACAAGGAATTGCAGAATGCTGCGGCCGGCTTTGCGATTGTTCGGAAATTTCCGCAGTTTGCGGAGCTGCCGGTGATCCTGAGCGAAGCCGATCCGGAGGGATGCGCTGCCTGCTCCTCGCGAAAGTTCCCGCACAATGCTTACCGGAACGGAACGCTGTATCCATCCTATACGGCTGCGGCCATCAAGGGACTCTTCGAGTTACGTGACCGCGACGATGTGAACCTGATCAGCATGTTGACCTGGGCGTTTGAGTTTGAAGATCAGCCGTACTTTGACGGCTTTCGCACCTTATCGACCAACGGAATCGACAAGCCGATCATCAATCTCTTTCGTATGACGGGGCTGATGTCCGGCAATCGAGTACGGGTAGAAAGCAGCGGCCGTGTAGCGCTCGATGATTTGATGAAATCTGGCGTGCGGCAGCAGCCCGATGTCGATGCGCTGGCCTCGGCTGACAACGGGAAGGCAGCAGTGCTGCTCTGGAACTATCACGATAACGATCTGGCGGGGCCTTCGGCCGTTGTTAATTTGCAGGTCAAAGGCTTTCCCGCAGCGCAACGGCGCGCGCTTATGGAACATTACCGGATTGATGATACGCACAGCAATGCCTATGCCGCGTGGAAAGCGATGGGCTCACCGCAAAATCCGACTCCGGAGCAGTATGCGCAACTGAAAGCCGCCGGTGGATTGCAGTTGCTTGACTCTCCCCGCTGGATCGATCTGGATTCAGGAACGGCGAAGATCAGTTTTGAGTTGCCGAGTCATGGCGTCTCATTGGTGCGGTTCCGTTGGTGATGGCTTCAATCAGCTTTCGAAGAAGTGTCCTTTGTGGTGCCCAAGGAATGCTACGGTTTGATTCGAAACAATGCGCATCCGTGGGCTGGAAGTTCGATATGTAAGTCCGTGGCGGGAGGCATATGCCGATGCTGCCAAACATCCCAGGCCGCAACCCTGATCTTGTCTTGATTGAGTAGTTCGGACCAGGGTATGTCCTTTGACACGGATGTATTTTCGAGGTTGAACACGGCGATATAGCGCCGTGGGGAATGGCCTCCCGTAGAGGCAGACCAGATGCGGAGCCTGGATGCGTCAGGGCTGGGAATTTCGGAGCTGCTGCTGGCGTTCTGGTTGAGCGCAATAACCTCGCGGTTGCGGATGAGGGAGAGTGTGAGTGGGTCTAGATCGGTTAGATTCGCCCCTAAAATCATCGGAGTGCGGGCAATCGCCCATAGGGTAAATTGAGTGCGCTGCTCATCCGGGCTGAGACGGGATTGTCTTGGAGAACCCCATCCAGGATGAGGGCGCAGAGAACTCCAGGGCAACATATCCGCATCGGGCCAATGGCCGGGGCCGGCATACTTTGACCATCGGGCAAGATTATCAAAGGCAGAAAGTAATCCTTTGGGCCAACCGGAGAAGTCCCACCCATCCCATATATCATCCGCAATTCGCCACATCTGCGCATAACGGGCAACTTCCTCGGCATGATTCAGGCTCGTAGGGCCTGGCGAGAGACTGAGCACAATCGGACGGCCGCTTTTCCGGATAGCATTGGCAATCATACGGATTTCATCGGCTTTATAAGGATGGTCCGCAATGCAGTCCACCTTCAGGAAGTCCACTCCCCAACTGGCGTAAAGGTGAAGGATGGAATCGTAATATGCCTGGCCGGCCGGATTGTCCCGCACACCAAAGTTGTCTGGATTCCATGGACAGGCATCACCGGTATCGGCTGCTTCGCCGGCATGAAATTCAGAATCGGCCACTGGCAGGTTGTCGCGAACCGCTTCCTTTGGGATTCCACGAATGATATGGATTCCAAATTTCAATCCGAGCGCGTGGACCTTATCGGCCATTGGTTTGAAACCAGCTCCATTTGCAGTCAATGGAAAACGTTCGAGAGCTGGAACCAATCGGCCATTTCCATCATGGCTATAGCGAAATTCCTGCGGATGATCGAATGGGTTCTCCAGATACCAGCCTTCATCGACCACGGCATAATTCCAGCCATAGCGCTTTAGAGAGGCAAGAACGCGAAGATTTGCGAAGAACTGGTCCTGGTTGATGCCAAGCCCGTACGCATCCCAGCTATTCCAACCCATCGGAGGCTTCTCTGCCAGAGTCTGGGACAAGGCACGCTGCCCTGGGAAAAGAAAAATTACAAAAGCCCAGACCAAACCGAATCTGCGAATTGATATGAGAAGCTGGGAACCAATGCCGATTCGCATTTGACCTGTGACCTTTCCGTTTGTTCTGCACAAATTGTTTGCGTGTGCTGCTTCGAGGCGGTTAGACAGAAGACTAACATTCAAAACGGCTCACAAATACAAAGGCAAATCAGTTTTAGCATATGCCAGAAACTGAACCCGATTCCTGGCAAACCAACACCGCGCATAACAATCAGGCCATGGCGTAAGCATTGAAGACTCGGCGAGCCATTCAGCCCGCCGAGACCTCGCTGCTCAGATAGAAATGTCAGGCGAAAACATCCGGAGCTATTTCCCTGGCACAGGAGCAGTAGAGTTTTTCTGCGCCGCTGAGATCGCCCAGCTCACAATGCGCTCGTCGGGCAGAAGCGCCTGAGAAGGCATCCGATAGGTCAGCCCGTCGAGACGTTTGCGCAGCCCGCTTTCGATGCCTCCATAGGAAAGCAGCAAAGGCACAATCAGGGCGGCGTTGCCATCCTTTGTGACCTGCTCAACTTTTTGCCGGAGCTGCTGCGTTGCGGCATCTCGCACCGGATCATCCGCATCGTCACGCAGGGTCAGGCAATCAATGGAGGCATAATGCGCCCTGCCGCGCATCTGGTCTGCCAGCAGGCCCATGTCATGCAGCCAGAGCTTGTTGTCCTCTTCCGGAACAGGACCATGCGCCACCAGGATGACGACCTCATGTGCGGGATCTTTGCTGATGGACGCGGCGCGATCGATAAGAATGTCGGCGACGATCGAGTGGGCGTCGAGTGCCGGGGCCATGCGGACAGGAACCGGCGAGACGATTGGTTTTATTGCATCAGCCGATGTTGGCATGTTGCTCATTGCGCCATGGTCCATCATCCCGCCGTGATCCATTGCCGCGAAGTCCTTGAGGTCTTCCGGCATCTGCGCGCGCAGGCCAAGCAGATAAGCCTGACTTTCAATCACCGAGCTGTGGGAGCTGATGAACAACGGAACGGCGACTATCTCGGTGACTTTGCGAGCAACGAGCCGGTCGATGGCCGACTGCATGGTGGAGCGCGTTGCCATGCCGAAGGCCACTTCCGTGGGGATGGATAAATCGGTGCGGTCGGCAACATGGCGGACTTCTTCGTTCCACTCCAGCGAGCCGCCATGCGCGAGCAGCAGGATGCCGGTGCGCGGCTGCCGGACAGATGCGGGCGCATTTGCAGCAGGCGGAGCCTGGCCAAGGGCGGATATGTTTGCTAAGGCCG
>JAATFM010000144.1 GCA_015655195.1 Terriglobales bacterium | reverse complement strand
CGAGCCGCTTCTGACACCGGATTTTTTCGCACCGCTTCTGGCCCTTTTTGAGCGGCCGGAAGTCGCAGTCGGCACGCTCGCAGTCGCCTGCCCGCCGGCGGAGATCGCAAACCCCAATGCCGTGAAGGTTGTAACGGCAAAGGATGGCCGCGCGCTCTATTTTTCGCGCTCCACGATTCCCTTTGACCGTGACAGTGTGAGCTTTTCGGGCTATCGCAAACACCTGGGCATCTACGCTTACCGCCGGGCCGCGCTTGAGCGGTTTTCCGCGCTGCCGCCCGGCACGCTCGAAACCGCCGAGCGTCTCGAACAGCTTCGCCTGCTTGAAAACGGCATCGATATTTATGTGGCTCCAGCTCCAGCTGACACCATCGGCGTCGATACGGAAGAGGATCTGGCGCACGCCGAAGAGATTCTGCTCTCCCGCAGCTAGAAGCGTTTTTCGCTGAGTGCCCGCCATTATGGCCGGATGCCCCAAGTCCCTGCTTTTGGAGCCTGGGATACCACCGCCGTAGACCGGGTGCCCCACCCTCGCCGGGTCTTTGTTTTTCCGGCTAGGTGGGATACCGCACGCCCCACGCGAGAATAGGAATTGCGCGCAAGATTCGGAGTGCGCGCCATGCCATAGATGGGCCACGATGCTCCTATGACCGCAACCGCACAACTCGCGCCAATGTCCGAACAGAAGCCAATCTTCGATACCGATCTCGCCTGGCAGCAGCTTCTGGCCCGCGATACAAGCGCCGGTTTTTTCTACGCCGTCGCGACAACCGGCGTTTTCTGCCGCATCGGCTGCGCCAGCCGCCCGCCGCGCCGTGAAAACGTCCGCTTCTTTCCTACGGCAGTCGAGGCCGCGGCAGCCGGCTTTCGCGCCTGCGCAAGATGCAAGCCGCAGAGCCTCGCGCCCGGCAACTCGCTGGACAAAGTTCGCGCACACATTGAAGCCAATCTTGACCGCCGTGTCCCGCTTGCCGAGCTTGCTCGCGTGGCAAAGCTGAGCCTGTTCACCGTGCAGCGGCTTTTCAAGCGGGAATTCGGCGCCAGCCCGCTCGAATACCAGCGCGCCCTACGGGCAAATCATTTCCGTGCCGCCCTGAAAGAGGGAAATTCCGTAACCGACGCCGTTTACAACGCCGGATTCAGCTCTCCAAGCCGGGCGCATGAGGCCGCGCAGCTTGGCATGACGCCGGCGCGCTTTGCTGAAGGCGGCAAGGGCGAGCGCATCGGATTTGCCATGGCGTCTACGCCCTTCGGATGGATGATCGTCGGAGCCACGGATCGCGGCCTCTGCTGGCTGGCGCTGGGTGAAACAAAAGCCGAGGCTGAAGCCACATTGCGCGAAGAATTTCCCGCCGCCGAGTTGCGTCACAATGGCAAGCTCTTAAAGATGATTGACGCGGCTCTCGTCAGCGTCAGCGACGAATTCGACTTTGGCAAAGCCCTCCGCGGTCCCGATGCGGCAAATTCGCAGGAAGCGAATTTGCCGAGACTGGACTTACGCGGAACCGTCTTCCAGCTTCGTGTATGGAATGCGTTGCGCCAGATTCCCCGCGGAGAAACCCGCAGCTACTCGCAGCTTGCCCGTGAGATGGGAGAACCCAAGGCTACCCGCGCCGTGGCCCGCGCCTGTGCTCTGAATCGCGTCGCCGTACTTGTGCCATGCCATCGAGTAGTGGGAGTAAGCGGCTCGCTTACCGGCTACCGCTGGGGTGTGGAGAGAAAGAAAAAGCTGTTAGCTGCGGAGCAGATGTAGTACCCCTCCCGCATCTCGTCAGAAATGCGAGAGGGACTAGCGGCTTAGCCCAGATGCTGTTTCAGAAAGGCCAGAGACCGCTCTCGTGCCACACGCGCCTCTGCCGGGTTGAAGCTGGCTCGCGCATCGCAGTTGAAGCCGTGCCCGGCGTCGTACCAGTAAATCTGCACCTCGGGATGCGCGGCCTTTACCGCGTTCGCTGCCTCTTCGGGAATATGCGTATCCTGTTTGCCGAAGTGCAGCATGACCGGCGCGTGCGGAGTCTCAGTGGCGAATTTTGCAATATAGCCGCCGTAGTATCCGACCGCCGCATCGGGATCGAGCCGCGTAGCTGCGAGCCATGCCAGCGAGCCGCCGAAGCAGTAGCCGACCACGCCTGCTTTCTTCTGCGTTTCCGCTTTGGCGTAGGCCAGCGCCGCGGCCACGTCCAGCAGGGATTTGTCGATGTCGAGCTTTGGCAGAAGGCTCATTGCCTTCTGCATGTCGGCGCCGTCGTAGCCCAAGTCCACGCCGCGCTCGAAGCGATCGAAGAGAGCAGGCGCAACGGCGAGAAAGCCGTCTTTAGCGTAGCCGTCCGCCACGGAGCGGATGTGGGCGTTGACTCCGAAGATTTCCTGCACGATAACCAGACCTGCAATCGGCTCACCCTGCGGCCGCGCAATGTAAGCGTCCAGGGTGTGTCCGTCGGCGGCTGTCAGCGTTGTGTGTTCATTCATGGAACTCAACCTCCACGGGCAGTATCCATGCCGGGCCGGAGTTGCCGCAAGCCGCCGCATCGCGCATTGGGATGGGGCGGCTGTCAGAGTTTTGGCAGGGGCGTTTTAGCAAGACCCGTGGCGTACTACAGGCCGCCACGCGTCCAGCTTGTCGCTGGAGGGATCGTAGCTCCACACCACGGCCTTCTGCTGTGCGTCCTCGCAGCGGTTGCGCTGCAAGGACGGAATGCGGAGCTTGTCGCTGGCCTTCGCGGCGAACAGCGCTACCGCTGCCGCCGCGATTTCAGGAAGGAATGCTGCAAGTGTCATTGTTTTTACTCCTTATGTCTCTTGCTGGGGGGAAAGGGTTGAGCCGAATCTCAGAGGCGTGCGCCGCCGGAGGCCTGAATCGTCTGGCCGGTGAGCCAGTAGGATTCATCTGACGCGAGAAATGCGGCGATGGATGCAATATCCTGCGGCTGGCCGATGCGGCCGAGCGGAGTATCCTTCACCGCCTGGTGATGGAAGTCCGTGCCGAGGAAGCCCGCAGTGTGGACGCCTTCGGTTTCCACCATGCCGGGGTTCAGCGAGTTGACGCGAATCTTCTTTGCGCCAAGCTCTTTGCTCAGGGAAACGGTGATGGAGTCAACCGCGCCCTTGGTGGCGCTGTAAACCGAGCCGCCCGGAACGCCGTTGGCTGCAACCGAGCCGATGTTGATGATGCTTCCGCCCGCGGGGCTGAAGCTGGTCAGGGCTGCCTGCGTCGTGAGCAGCAGGCCCAGAACATTGATGTTGAACTGCCTGTGGAAGTGCTCCGGCGTGACGGTTTCAATCGGGCCGAACTCGTAGACGCCCGCGTTGTTCACCAGCACGTCGATGGGGCCAAACTCTTTGGCCACAGCGCCGATGAGTGGAGCAATCGTGTCGGGATCGGCCACGTTGGCGTGAATGGCAATCGCCTTTCCGCCCTTCGCCTTGATCTCGGCCACAACCTTCTCAGCGCCCGCCTTGTCGCTTGCGTAGTTGACTGCCACGGCTGCTCCGCGCGAAGCCAGCTCCAGCGCGATGCTTGCCCCGATACCCTTCGATGCGCCGGTTACCAGCGCCACTTTACCATTCAGATTGCTCATTTGCTCATCTCCTGAGTGCCGATTTGCCGAATCTTGATCGTTTCGACATTTCGACAACTATCGAATTGATTAGCCAGCCAGCCAGAAGATTCAGGATTGCTGTGGAAATCTATTTTTCGATGTTGGCGGCTACGGAAATGCAGCCTAGGCTGCTGAGCGATTGCAGCGTTTCTGCCAGCGCTTCCAGCACGCCGGGCTGGAGGCTAAGCAGGTGAAACTTACCCTCGCGCTCAATGCGAATGAGGCCCGCGCTTTCGAGCTCCTTGACATGATGCGAGATCGTGGCGGCGGAGATGGGCAGTGCAGCGCGTGCCTTCGAACAGTTGACCGGACAGCCCGATTTCGCAATCTGCTCCAGCAACTCAAAGCGGCGCGGATCGGCCAGCGCCTTGAGAATCGCGGTGCGACGCTCCTGCGTGATGAGGGGCATCTTCGCCGTGGAATCGGATTGGAGTGTGGGGCTCATGGCACTTGTCTTCTATTTAGATGTATCGTACAGCAGCGGAGGCTCAAGCGCGCCGAACTCCAACGCCGAGCAGCGTCTGGAACTGCGGAGCCTCAGTCTGTTTGTCCACGACTGCAACTTCGACGGTCTCAAAACCGGCCTTGAGCAGCATTTCTTCCAGCTCGGCCTCGCCGAAGCCGAGCCACTCGTCGGCGTAAAGCTCGCGGGCCTCCTCGAAGCGGTGCCGGGCCAGGTCGAGAATTGCCACGCGCCCGCCGGGGGCGAGAATCCGCCGTGCCTCGCCGAGCGCCCGTGCCGGGTGCAGCGCGTGATGCAGCGATTGCGAGTAAAAGGCGAGGTCCACCGAGCCGGAATCAATCGGCAGCTCCTCCATGTCGCCCTGGCGGAACTCGATATTTGCGATTCCGGCGCGCTGAGCCTGTTCGCGGCCCACTTCCAGCATTTTTTCGCTGGAATCGACGGCGATGACGCGAGCGGCGCGTGGCGCAAGCAGCAGCGAAAAGCTCCCGTCGCCCGCACCCAGATCGGCAATCCGCATCGGCAGCATGAGGCGCAGAAGAGCTTCGGCCAAGCCCTTCCAGCTCTTGCCGGGAACGTAGTCGCGGCCCAGCCTGCCTGCCACGCTGTCAAAGAAGCTCCGCATCCGGTCCTGCCGCTTTTTCACGGCGCGGCGCATGGCGGCCTGGTCGGCGGCGGCTTCCTCGGTCTCGCGGGCGGCTTCGGCGAGAATTTCGCAGAGAACGCCATTGCCGTTTGATCCAGTACCATTCGCTCCCGCGCCGTTTGCGCCCGCCAGCCGGTAAAAGCTGCTCTTACCCGTGCGGCGGTCTTCCACTAAGCCGGCCTGCTTGAGCTGCGCCAGATGGGTCGAAATCGTGCTCTGGCCCATGGTAAGAATCTCTTGCAGCTCAGCCACGGAAAGCGCCTCGGCCTGGAGCAGCAGCAGAATCCGCAACCGGTTGGGATCGGCCGAGGCGCGCAGAATTTTTACGATGGAAGGTGTTGACGACATAGCAGAGGCTCTGATACATATCAACATATCACGATACGTCGATAGAAAATATCGAAGCCCGAGCTGAAACGCCGGTAAACCCGTGAGAGACACAGAAAAAGGAGTTCCGCATGGCGACAACGCTGGAAATTACCGCTGCCGACTACAAAGTGGCCGACATGAGCCTGGCCGACTGGGGCCGCAAGGAGATCAACATTGCCGAGCACGAGATGCCCGGCCTCGTGGCGATTCGCAACAAGTACGCGGCGGAGAAGCCGCTGGCCGGCGTGCGCATCACCGGCTCGCTGCACATGACGATCCAGACTGCCGTGCTGATCGAGACGCTGGTGAGCCTGGGCGCGGAGGTTCGCTGGGCGAGCTGCAACATCTTCTCGACGCAGGACCACGCGGCGGCGGCGATTGCCGCGGCGGGCGTGCCGGTCTTCGCATGGAAGGGGGAGACGCTCGAAGATTATTGGGAGTGCACCTGGCAGGCGCTGAAGCACAAAGGCGGCACAGGTCCGGAGCTGGTCGTAGACGACGGCGGCGACGTGACGCTGCTCATTCACAAAGGCTACGAGTTGGAAGACGGCGACAAGTGGGTCGATACGCCCTCCGGCAACCACGAGGAGCAGGTGATTAAGGACCTGCTGAAGCGCGTCTATGCCGAGGACCCGCAGCACTGGCACAAGGTTGTGAAGGCATGGCGCGGCGTCTCGGAAGAGACGACGACCGGCGTGCATCGCCTCTACCAGATGCTCGAAAAGGGCAAGCTGCTCGTTCCGGCCATCAACGTGAACGACTCCGTTACCAAGAGCAAATTCGACAATCTCTACGGCTGCCGCGAATCGCTGGCCGACGGCATCAAGCGCGCCACGGACGTAATGGTCGCTGGCAAGGTCGCGGTCATCTGCGGCTACGGCGACGTAGGCAAGGGCTGCGCGCACTCGCTGCGCGGCATGGGCGCGCGCTGCATTGTGACGGAAGTGGACCCCATCAACGCGCTACAGGCGGCGATGGAAGGCTTTGAAGTCACGACGGTCGAAGACACGCTGGGCCGCGGCGACATCTACGTCACGACCACCGGCAACGTAGACATCCTTACCCTCGAACACATGAAGGGGATGAAGGATCAGGCGATCGTCTGCAACATCGGCCACTTCGACAACGAAATCCAGGTGGACCGCCTCAACGCCGAGCCGGGCGTGGAAAAGCTCAACATCAAGCCGCAGGTGGACAAGTACAAATTCCCCGACGGCCACGAGATCTTCCTGCTCGCCGAAGGCCGTCTCGTGAACCTCGGCTGTGCCACAGGCCATCCGAGCTTCGTGATGTCGAACAGCTTTGCCAACCAGACGCTGGCTCAGCTCGACCTGTGGAAGAACAAGGACACCTACAAGGTGGGCGTTTACGTTTTGCCCAAGAAGCTGGACGAGGAAGTGGCACGGCTGCACCTTGAGAAGATCGGCGTGAAGCTGACCAAGCTCACCAAGGCGCAGGCCGACTACATCGGCGTGCCGGTCGAAGGCCCTTACAAGCCGGATCACTATCGCTACTAAAGGCAGCTTTTAGCCGTTAGCTATTAGCAAAAACCTCCGTGCCCCATCCTTTTCATAGCTTCATCGTGAAAAGGGTGGGGGAGCACGAAGCTAAAAACCGGGTGCCCCACCCTCGCTGCGTCTTTGTTTTTGCCGCTAGGGTGGGATAGCACGAACCTCAGGTGCCCCTAAACGTAGCCTCAGGTCTCGATTTTGAGACCTGGGATAGCACCAACTTGAACCAGCCTCACCGCGAGCCTGCAAATGCCGATACCTATCTCGTTTGAGCTCTTTCCGCCCCGTACGCCAGAAGCTGCGGCGAAGCTGCCCGGCGTGGTCTGCCAATTGGCGGAGGCAAAGCCGGCTTACTTTTCCGTGACGCACGGAGCAGGCGGCTCGGATCAGGATGGCACCTACGAGACGCTGCTGACCGTGGTGCGCGAGTGCGGCATCGAGGCCGCGCCGCACCTGACCTGCATCGGCTCAACGAAAGAAAAAGTCGCGGCGCTGCTCGACAAATACCGCGCCGCGGGCGTCAAACGCATCGTGGCGTTGCGCGGCGACCTGCCGGCTGCCGCGTACACCAGCGCCGCTCCCGGCGAATTCCACTACGCCAATGAGCTTGTCAGCTTTATCCGCGAGACGCACGGCGATCACTTCACGATTGAAGTAGCGGCCTACCCGGAGATGCACCCGCAGGCGACAAACGCGCAGGCCGACTTCGAGAACTTCCGCCGCAAGGTCGAGGCCGGAGCCGACGGTGCAATTACGCAGCTCTTCTACAACGTCGACGCGTATCTCGACTTCATGGAGCGCTGCGCGAAGGCCAACATCACGATTCCAGTCACGCCCGGCATTATGCCGATTATCGGCTTTGCCAACATCGTGCGCTTCTGCGGCGGCTGCGGCGCGGAGCTGCCGCGCTGGCTCAAGCTGCGGCTTGAAGATTTGCAGGAAGATAAGCCCTCGCTGGTCGAATTCGGCATCGAGTTCGTGACGCGGCTCTGCGAAACGCTGCTCAAAAACGGCGCACCGGGGCTGCACTTTTACACCATCAACCAGGCCGATCCGACGCTACGTCTGGTGGCAAATCTGGTGCCTGCGGCAACTGCCTCAGCCAGTGGAATTTCCGGTAGTGGGTCAGTTTGAAAGGTACGGGCTTCAGCCCGTACGGCAAGCGCTAAAAAGGAACGGGGCTTTAGCCCCCGAGGTATTGCTTCCTTTCAAACTGGCCGACTACCGAATTTCTGTTCGGGATTCTGGGCAGTCGGAGTGCGCTCAGAGAGCCGAAAAACGCACAGCTTCTCCGCAGGACCGGCAGGGCCTGATCGCAAATAACCAAGGTAGGGATTCTTGTCACTAAGGTAACTAATTACTTTCAGCCATGCAAGTAGAAAAATCTTCTTTTTATGAGAGTTAGCCGCGAAATCTATTGGCAGAGTAAGCCCTGCGCCGGCTTATTTTTTCTTTGCGGCAGCCACAACCCGAATCTCGAAGAGCCGCGGCCAGAGTTTGCCGGTAACGAAGAGCCGGTCGTGGGCGGCATCGTAGGCGATGCCGTTCAGCACGGCCTCGGGCGAGGAGCGCAGATTGTCGGGCAGGAGGCCGGTGAGGTCGATCCAGCCCAGCACCGCGCCGGTTTGCGGGGAGATGCGGGCAATCCGGTCCGAGTGCCAGATATTGGCATAGACCTCGCCATGAATAAATTCGAGCTCGTTCAGCTCCTTGACCGGCGTGCCGTGATCCTTCACCGTTACGCGGCGCAGCTCGCGCATCGTGGCCGGGTCCAGAAAGCGCAGGTCAGTCGTTCCGTCGCTTAGAATCAGCCGCTTGCCGTCGGAGGTAAGCCCCCAGCCCTCGCCGGGATAGTGCAGCGTGTTGAGCAGCCGAAAGCTGAAGCGGTCATAGACAAAGGCGGTGTGTTCCTGCCAAGTGAGCTGCACGAGCGTGCTGCCCCAGGCCGCAAGCCCCTCGGCAAAATACTGGCTGGAGACGGGCTGCTCCTGCAGGATGCGGCCGGTTTCGAGGTCCGTCATGCGCAGCGAAGATTGCCCGTTCCGCCCCGTGCTCTCGTAGAGATGCCCGTCGGCGTAGACCAGCCCCTGCGTAAAGGCTTGGGCGTCATGCGGATAGGTGTGAATCACCCGGTAGCCGGCCGGCTGCTGCGCCGGAGCCATGGCGCAGAGCAACACGAGCAAAAAGACAGGCTGGAGAAAGGCGGGCCGGGGAGCCCGGAGAAAGCGCAGCATCAGTCCGCGTCGTCGGCAATCAGCGCCTGTACCGGCGGGTTCGTCGTGAGCTGGCTGTCCACGATCACGACCGTCCTCACCTCGCCGCCGGTCAGCGCCAGTGCCGTGGAGGTGTACTTGGGAGTGACCGTGCCGGTGGGCGTAATTACCATGGTGAGGGTCGAGGAGGCAAAGCTCACGTAACCGCAGGTGGCGCCAACGGCAAGGTCCGTGCAGAGGGGAATCGTATCGGCCAGCTCGCTCCCGCCCGGCACCATGTAAACGTCCACGGCCCCTGTGCGCGGCGCCTGGTTGAGAAAGCGGAAGGTGGAGTGGCCGCTCGGCGAGGATATGGCCTGATCGAGCAGCGCCGTGACGACGTACTGCGTCGGCGACTGGCCATTGTCGGTGATGAAGATAGTGTGTTGCGAGCCGGCGTTGAGGGTCACGGCGGCGCTTTGCGAGGGCGAAGTGCCGTTGACGGGCGTTACCATGACGACCGCGGCCTCGGAGGGCGTTACGGCCGAGTAATTCGAGATGAATCCCTGGCCGATGTTGCCCGCGAAGATCGCTTTTTCGATATAGACATTGGCCGCCGGGGCAATGTAGGAGGCGTCAATGACGCGCACCAGTGCCGTGGCCGTAAAGCCCTGCACGGTCTGGCAGCCGGCCAGCACAAAGGCTCCGGCGAGCGAGCACGCCGCCGCTGCCGCCAGTTTTACCGCGGAAAGCCTGTTGCCTGCCCGTTTCTTATTCTCGGTTTCCATCGTCGCCATGATGCCGAATCGGCACTTCCCTCATCGTACATGGATGCAGAAAATCGATGGTACGACTTTTGTGGCATCGTGAGCCGGCGGGGATATGGCCGGTCAACAGGCGCTCGGCTCACCCCGCGCTCATATAAATGAAGCGGGCCAGGAAGAGCACGGCGAGAAGATAGAGCAGCCAGTCCTGCTTACGAATCTTTCCGGCGGTAATGTGCAGCACCGCCCAGGCGATGATGCCGAAGCCGAGGCCGTTGGCAATCGAATAGGTGAGCGGAATCATTACCAGCGTGAGAAATGATGGCACGGCCACCAGCGGTTCGTGCCAGCGAATCTCCGTGATAGAGGCCAGCATGAGCGAGCCGACGAGAATCAGCGCCGGAGCCGTGGCCGCCTGTGGCACGACGCCGATGAAGGGCGCAAAGCCGATTGCTCCGAGAAAGAGCAGCCCGGTCACAATGGCCGTAACGCCGGAGCGCCCGCCCGCGGCCACGCCGGCTGTCGATTCCACGTAACTCGTTACCGTCGAGGTGCCGGTGAGCGAGCCGACGACGGTAGCCGTGGCATCGGCGAAGAGAATCCGGTTCAGGCGGGGAATCGAGTGGTCGGCGGCAAGCAGTCCGGCGCGCTTGGTAACGGCCACCAGCGTGCCGAGGTTATCGAAGAGATCGACGAAGAAGAAGACGAAGATGATTTCAAGCAGCCCCTTGCCGAGCGCGCCGCGAATATCGAGCTTGAAAGCGGTCTGGGTAAGCGCGGAGAAGCCGCCCGGCGCGGGCTGCCAATGCATCAAGCCCATCGCCCAGGCCAGGCCGGTAACGGCGAGCACGCCGATGAGAATTGCGCCGCGAACCTTGCGGATTTCGAGCGCAACCATGAGGAACAGACCCACGAGCGAGAGGTAAACGGTAGGGTTGCGAATGTCGCCGAGCGCGACGAGCGTAGCCGGGTCGCGGACCACGAGCCCCGCGTGCTGCATTCCGATGAAGGCGATGAAGAGCCCGATGCCGCTGGCCACGGCGGAGTAAAGCTCATGCGGAATCGCCTTGAGAATCATCTGCCGGATGCCGGCCCCGGTGAGCAAAAGGAAGAGAACGCCGGAGAGAAAGACCGCTCCCAGCGCCGTTTGCCATGGCACGTGCATCCGGATGCAAACCGTGTAGGTGAAGTAGGCGTTGAGGCCCATGCCGGGGGCCAGCGCAATGGGATAGCGGGCGACGACGCCCATCAGGATCGAGCCGAAGGCAGCGGAGAGGCAGGTAGCCGCCGTGACGGCGGGCAGCGGCAGGCCGGCGTCCTTGAGAATCGCCGGATTCACCAGGACGATGTAGGCCATCGTCAGAAACGTGGTGAGGCCGGCGAGAATCTCCGTGCGCCAGTTCGTTCCTAAATGCTCAAACTCGAAGTAGCGTTCAAGGGCCTTGAACATAGATGGGTGTTTCTAGAAAACCACACGGTCCCTGTTTTTCCCAAGATTTTTCTGTCAGACCCTGCACCTCGGATGCCAGGGTTTCGCCGGGAGGCACGCATCTCGATTGCACCGTTTCAGGCCGCATGCTATAACGATGTGGCATCCCCTTTTGACTTAACTTTTTGTGACAGGAGCCAGATAGGCGTCATGGCATATTATGTGATGTTGAACTTTGAAGATTCCGACCCGACCGCCGGTCCGGGGCTGGTGCAGGGCATCAAGGGCAAGAATGTGGCAGGCATCGGCGCGATTGGCGGCGCGGCTGCGGGAACCACAAACGTTTACGTCAACCGCGCACTGGCCAGATCGACCTTCCTGAAGAAAAAGCAGGTTGTCTATTATCCGTGCCAGGAGATTCTGCAGCGAGACAAGGCCAATACGCTCAGCAATACTGACGTGGATAATATCCGCAATGATTGCAAGTCGGCCAAGACGATCGCGTTTATCATTCACGGCACGCCGACCGATACCGAGCAGGGCTTCTCGACTACCGGCGGAGCACTCTGCACCTGGAAGGAACTCGGCCATCTGGCGCTGCTGCTGCTGCCCGCCGGGAAGAACTATAACATCGCGCTCATCATGTGCTATGCGGCTCGTTCGCAGCAGGCGGATCTCGATCATAACGGTCAGATACCGGTGAACGAGCTGACGAGCAGCTTCGCCTATAAGTTTTTTCGAAGCATCTGTACGTATCGCAGCGTTAGCATGACCGCCAGGACCGGCGCCGTGTCAAACGATGGCACGCTGAACCATATGGTGGAGACAGAAGAGCAGGTCTCCCTGAATCTCCAAAAAAAGCAGGCCCAGCAACTGCGCGGGCTGAACAAGGCGGACATGGACCGGCAGAAGGACGCGCTACTGAGGAGGACGGGAATGCAGGCTCAGGCCTTTGGCGTGGTGCTTCAGAACTTCGCAAGCAACCCCAACCGCGTGCCGGTTGGCGAAGTTGAAGTATTCGCCAAGCAGTACATGATCTATTCGCCATTCATGAACCAATTCATTACGAACCAGTTCGACCAGACAAAGATCGGCAACAAATCGAAATATGGAAAGCTGATGTATACCTACCGCGGCGGGGTTCTGGAAATTATCTCCCGGTACGACACGGGAACCCACGGGGCAAACTATTCTCTTTACCGCGGCAGGCTTCTTTCCATCTGACACGGCTTGCCGGAACGGCTCGACCTGACGCGGGCCGTTCCGGCAGCTCATGAAATTCATCCAAGCAGCTTCGCCGCATCCTTGGCGAAGTAGGTCACGATAAAGTCCGCGCCGGCGCGCTTGATGCCGAGAAGCGACTCCAGCATGGCGCGGTCGCGTTCGAGCCAGCCTTTTTCAAAGGCCGCGTGCAGCATGGAGTATTCGCCGGAGACCTGGTAGGCGCCGATGGGAACCTCGAAGCGGTCGCGTGCCATGCGGATGATGTCGAGGTACGGCATGGCGGGCTTCATCAGGATCATGTCCGCGCCTTCGGCCAGGTCCAGTTCGATCTCGCGCATTGCCTCGCGGGCGTTGGCGCCGTCCATCTGGTAGCCGCGGCGGTCGCCGAACTGCGGAGCCGAGTCGGCGGCCTCGCGGAAGGGGCCGTAAAAGGCCGAAGAGAACTTCGAGGCGTAGCTGAGAATGGGCGTCTGCGTCTGGCCGGATTGGTCGAGCGCCTCGCGGATCGCCGCTACGCGGCCATCCATCATGTCGCTCGGAGCCACGATGTCCGCGCCAGCTTCGGCGAGGCTGGCGGCAGCCTTGGCAATGAGCGCGACGGAGGGGTCGTTATCGACCTCCCAGCCGTGCGGCCCTTTGTGAATCAGGCCGCAGTGGCCGTGGCTGGTGTACTCGCAGAGGCAGACGTCTGCGATAAGAACAAGCTTCTTCGCGGCGCTCGATGCCTTGAGCGCCCGCAATCCCTGCTGGACGATTCCGTCTTTGTCCCATGCGCCGGTGCCCTCGTCGTCCTTCGCTTCCGGCAGGCCGAAGAGCAGCAGCCCGCCAAGGCCGAGCGATGCGGCTTCTTCGGCTTCCTTCACAGCCTCATCCACGGAGAGATTGAAGATACCCGGCATGGAGCTGATGGGCTTGCGAACGCCTTCTCCGGGACAGATAAAGAGCGGGTAGATCAGGTCGCCGGGATCGAGGGTGGTCTCGCGGACGAGCGCGCGCAGGCTCTCCGTGCGGCGCATCCGGCGCATACGATTTGCTGGGAAACTCATGGTTTGATTTTACTGCGGTGCTGGCGGAGCGGGCGGGGTAGTGATCCCACCCTTGCGCCAGAAACAAGGCGCAAGGATGGGGCACGGAATACCACGATTCACTGTCCACGGCCCACGATTTACGAATGTGCCGGGGTGCTCCAGGTCCCTGTTGTTGGGACCTGGGATCGCACGAACCTTTCTCAACCGATCTCAATCGACCTCAACCGATCGGGTG
>JAATFM010000220.1 GCA_015655195.1 Terriglobales bacterium | reverse complement strand
GCGAGCGGAATCAGCGCCACGATAATCAGCGCGTTGAAGATTACCGCCGAAAGAATTGCCGACTGCGGCGAGCGCAGATACATGATGTTCAGCGCATTCAGCACCGGAAACGCGCCGGCAAACATGGCGGGAATGATGGCGAAATACTTTGCCACATCGTTCGAGATCGAGAAGGTCGTCAACGCGCCGCGCGTCATCAGCAGTTGCTTGCCGATCTGCACAATCTCGATCAGCTTGGTCGGATTCGAATCGAGATCGACCATGTTGCCGGCCTCTTTTGCGGCCTGTGTGCCTGAGTTCATCGCCACGCCCACATCGGCCTGCGCCAGCGCCGGTGCGTCGTTGGTGCCGTCGCCGGTCATTGCAACAAGCTTGCCCTTAGCCTGCTCGCGCTTGATGAGGTCCATCTTGTCTTTGGGCTTGGCCTCGGCCAGAAAGTCATCCACGCCTGCCTCGCGGGCAATCACCGCAGCAGTGAGAGGATTGTCGCCGGTAATCATAATCGTGCGAATTCCCATTGCGCGCAGCCGCGCCAGACGCTCCTTCAAGCCGCCCTTCACAATGTCCTTGAGATAAATCACACCGAGCGCCACGGCATTTTCCGCCACTACCAGCGGCGTGCCTCCCGAGCGTGCAATCTCTTCCACGCTCTCGCGCACCTTTTGCGGCAGCGGTGAGCGCTGCTCATCAAGAAAGCGCGCAATCGCGTCCGCCGATCCTTTGCGAATGCGAACGCCGGGCAGATTCACGCCGCTCATCCGCGTCTGCGCAGTAAAGGGAACAAACTCCGCATGAATGCCGCCCAGATCACGCCCGCGCAGGTTGTACTTCGTCTTCGCAAGCACCACGATCGAGCGGCCTTCCGGCGTTTCATCGGAGAGTGATGCCAACTGCGCCGCGTCGGCAAGCCGCTCCGCGGTCACTCCCGGCGCAGGGACGAACTCGACTGCCTGCCGATTGCCGAGCGTGATGGTGCCGGTCTTGTCGAGCAGCAGCGTGTTTACGTCGCCCGCGGCTTCGACGGCGCGGCCGCTCATCGCAAGCACGTTGTATTGCACCAGCCGGTCCATACCGGCAATGCCGATGGCCGAAAGCAGCCCGCCAATCGTGGTGGGAATGAGGCACACGAGCAGCGAAACCAGCACGAAGACCGTCTGAGGGGCCTTGGAGTAGATCGCGAATGGCTGCAATGTAACGACTGCCAGCAGAAAGACAATCGTGAGGCCGGAGAGCAGAATGCTGAGCGCGATCTCGTTCGGAGTCTTCTGCCGCGATGCGCCTTCGACGAGCGCAATCATGCGGTCAAGAAATGTCTCGCCGGGATTCGACGTGATGCGAACCTTGATCCAGTCGGAAAGCACCTTTGTGCCTCCGGTCACCGCCGAGCGGTCTCCGCCGGCCTCGCGGATCACCGGCGCGGACTCGCCCGTAATCGCGGACTCATCCACCGAGGCCACGCCTTCAATTACTTCGCCATCGCCGGCAATGTACTCGCCGGCCGGAACATAAATTACATTGCCGGAGCGCAGCAGGCTGCTTGCAACCTTTTCCAGTTCACCGCTCGGCGTGTAACGCTGCGCGATGGTCTCGCCACGCGCCTTGCGAAGCGTCTCTGCCTGCGCTTTGCCGCGTCCCTCGGCCATTGCTTCGGCAAAGTTGGCAAAGAGCACTGTGAACCACAGCCACAGTGTGATTTGCAAATTGAAGCCGAAGCCCGGACGGTGATTCGCGGCGTCGTAGATGAGAAGCGCCGTCGTCAGTACGCTGCCCACTTCGACAACGAACATGACAGGGTTCTTCACCATGAAGCGCGGGTTGAGCTTGCGAACGGAATCCGCGAGCGCCGCGCCCAGTATCTCCGTGTTCCAAAGACTTTTTTCTTTCGCCATCGCAGTCAGTCTTTCTTTAGAAGAGCTGTCCGGAGCGGAGCAGCAGGTGTTCCAGAATTGGCCCCAGGCTCAGAACCGGGAAGAAAGTCAGCGCGCCGAGAATCAGCACCACGCCAACCAGAAGAATGGCAAAGAGCGATCCGTTCACCGGGAAGGTTCCGGGTGAAGGAGGAACGCTCTTCTTCTGCGCCAGGTTGCCGGCCAGCGCCAGCACCGGAATCAGCATCAGGAAACGCCCGGCCAGCATCGTCCAGCCCAGCACCACGTTGTACCACCATGTGTTTGCGCTCAGCCCTGCAAAGGCCGAGCCGTTGTTGCCCGTGGCGGAGGTGAAGGCGTAGAGGATCTCGCTTAATCCATGTGGTCCGCCATTGCTCAGCGCGGATAGGCCGATGTTTGGCGAGAGAACGAAGATCGCCGTCAGCGTGAGAATCGAGAGCGGAAAGATCAGCACGTATAGCATCGACATTTTTACGTCGTATGCTTCGATCTTCTTGCCCAGGTATTCCGGCGTGCGGCCCACCATTAGCCCGGCAATGAAAACGGCCAGCACGACGAAGATCAACATGCCGTAAAGCCCCGAGCCTACGCCGCCGAAGATTACCTCGCCGAGCAGGATGTTGGTCAGCACCACCATGCCGCCGAGCGGCGTAAAGCTGTCGTGCATTCCGTTCACCGCGCCGCAGCTTGCGTCTGTCGTGATGGTGGCAAAGAGCGCGGATTGCGAAACACCGAAACGAACTTCCTTGCCTTCCATGTTGCCGGCTGGCGCAGTGGCACTGCCTGTTTGCGCAGTTGCGTGCAGCAGCGGATGCGGTTGCGATTCTGCCCAGTAGACGCTTGCGAACCCGGCTGCGAAGAGCACATACATAGCCGCGAAGACCGCCCATCCATGGCCCTGCGAGCCTGTCATTCGTCCCAGCGTGTAGGTCAGTCCGGCGGGAATCAAGAAGATCGAAAGCATCTCAAGGAAGTTCGTGAACGGCGTGGGGTTTTCATACGGGTGCGCGCTGTTAGCGTTAAAGAATCCGCCGCCGTTTGTGCCCAGCATCTTGATGGCTTCCTGCGATGCCACCGGCCCCTGCGCGATGGTCTGCGTCTGGCTCGATGACTCCAGCGTGTGCGCCGACGTGTATGCGCTCAGGTTCTGCGGAACGCCTTGTGCCACAAGCAGCAGCGCGTAGACGATGGATGCGGGGAGCAGCACATAGAGTAGCGTGCGCGTGGTATCGACCCAGAAATTGCCGATGGCGCCCGATGCCGTGCGCCGGATGCCGCGAATCAGCGCTATCGCTGTCACAATTCCCATCGCGGCGGAAAAGAAGTTGTGCGTCGCCAGAGCCGCCATCTGCGTGAGATAGCTCATCGTGGTCTCGGGCGTGTAGGACTGCCAGTTCGTGTTTGTCGTAAAGCTCGCGGCGGTGTTCCACGCGAGGTCCGCGCCGACCGCGCCGAGCTTTTGCGGATTCCACAACGCAATCGCGCCCTGCAAGCGTTCGAGCAGGTACGTCAGCGTCAGGCTTGCCGCGGAGAATCCGAGCAGCGCAAAGGCGTACTCGCGCCAGCTCATCTCGTGTTCCGCGCTCACGCCGCAGAGCTTGTAGAGCAGCCGCTCCACCGGGCGCAGCACGGGGTCCAGCCAAGTTCGCTCGCCTTCCAGTACACGTGCCAGATACAGGCCGACGGGGCGAACGAACGTGAGCAGCACGAGCGAGTAGACAGCAAACTGCAACCAGCCATTGGCCGTCATCTCAGAATTTCTCCGGAAAAAGCAGGGAAGCCACCAGATAACCCAGCAGCAGGATGGAAAGAGCCAGCGCGATAACGGCGATGAGGTCGATGTGCATTTTTACCTCAGCCTCTGGCACGCTTTTACGTAGAGAAACGCCACGGCAAAGAAGATTGCCGTGAAGAGAATCATCAGACCGTCCTGCATCTCAAGCCTCGTTGGCCGGGCAGGCGCGCATACTGCGCTCTGCTTCAATGCCAGAGTCAGAATCGCAGGATTTGTCTATAGGGATGCGAAACGATTTCTAAAGAATGTGTAAAGGGCGCACGATGCGGCGGTGATCAGTGGCTCTCGTGTTCGTCCTCGGTCCATCCTTCGGGGATAAAGCGGTAGCCGACCCACGGCTCGGTCTGAATGTACTGGCGGCCGGTCTCGCTTTCGAGCTTCTTCCGCAACTGGCCTACAAAGACGCGCAGGTACTCCGGTTGATGCGCCGCCTGCCCGCCCCACACCGCGGTCAGCAGCGCGCGGTGCGTCAGCACCTTGCCCGGATGCCGTGCCAGGTGCGCCAGCAGGTCGAATTCCTTCGGTGTCAGGTGCAGCTCTTTGCCTTGCAGGGTGATGCTGTGCGCGGCCACGTCCACCACAAAGTCGCCAGCCTCAATTGCGGTTTCGGCTCGCTCCGGTGCACGCCGCAAATGCGCCCGCACACGCGCCTGAAGCTCCTGAATGCTGAATGGCTTCGTGACGTAATCGTCCGCGCCGGCATCGAGCGCCTCCACCTTCGATCGCTCGTGCTCGCGCACGGAGAGCACGATGATCGGCGTCGGCGCAATGCGGCGAACTTCGCGGCAGAGATCCACGCCGCTCATGCCCGGCATCATCAGGTCCGTAATCAGCAGGTCCGGCGGCCACTCGCGAAAGACCTGCAAGCCCTCCTCCGGATCGTTCGCCGTGCGCACATCAAATCCCTGCGCGGTGAGCGCGGCGCGCAGGGCGCGCGTAATCTGCGATTCGTCGTCAATGACCAGAATCCTTCCCGGCATGGCGTGCTTCTTCCTTTCCTCCGCAACAATACCATCCCGCCGCGGAAGGTATCATGCACAGTGAGAATCACAATAGCAGGCAAGGACAAGAGTGATAACGGAACGCTCGGCATTTAGAAATCTTTTACGCGGCCTTGCAGCCACCGGCTGCGTCGCGCTGGTAACGGCGCTGCTCGCCTGGGCGCGCATTGACGGCACGGTTGTGGGTCTGCTCTTTCTTGCCGCGGTCGTCTGGGTTGCCACCCGCGTCAGCATCCGGCTCTCGCTTTATGTGGCGCTTCTCTTCGCGCTCTCGTTCAATTACTTCTTTCTGCCGCCGCTGCGTACGCTACGCCTAGCCGGCCCGCGCGAGTGGGTCGAGCTGCTTGCCTTCATGGCAACTTCCATCGTGGTGGGCCGCGTTGCGGAGCTAGCCCGCCGGCAGACCCACCAGGCCGAGGAGCGCCGCGCCGATGTGGAGCGGCT
>JAATFM010000131.1 GCA_015655195.1 Terriglobales bacterium | reverse complement strand
TCGCCGCTGACGCCGGTGAGCATGTTCATGCTGCCCGGCGTGGCAGGCGCAAGCCCGTCGGGCGAGTTGAGCTTGTTCCACACGTCGCGGTCCATCGTCTTGTGGTCCACAAGCTGCACGGCAACGGTTTGCCGGTCGCCATCACGGGCGATGAGCAGGCTGATCTTGCGTCCCGGCGGAAGCTCGCGCAGCAGGCTGCTGAACTGCGCTGAGTTTTCGACATTCTGCCCGTTGATAGCAAGGACGACATCGTCCACCTTGAGGCCGATCTGGCCAGCCGGAGCGTCGTGGTCGATGAGCCGGATGACTGCGCCGTGCTTGTCCGCGAGGCGGAGGCGGCTGAAGCTCTCGTTATCCACGTCCTCGACGAGCACGCCGAGATAGCCCTGCGAGCCGGAGCGCGAAGCGGAAGGGTGCAGATGGTTGAGAAGGTGGTGCAGCGTGTCGTCCTGCGCTGCGGCGAACAGGGGCGCGAGCGCCACAGCCGCCGCCAGCGCCGCAGCGGCTGGGCCGCGAAGCGGCAGTCTTCCCGGAAGTCGATTTGGCCTCAAGAACTGCATTTGATTCCCCCAGACAACCCGGCCCACGCTCATTTAGACGATCCGGCGCGGCTGCCGGGGTGAAGCGATTACTGAATCTCCGGTGCCCGGCTCAGGGCTTCGCGGGAGACAAGACGAAGCTGCGGGTTGGCATCCGTAGAGGCCACCGAGTGCAGCGCCTGGCGGACGCTGGTGTCGGCCTCGACCGGCGCAAGCATCTCAATCGCCTCGGCACGAAGATCCGCGTCGGAGTCGTAGAGCAGCGCATCGAGCATGGCGTTGCGAACAGAGATGTCGTCGCCCACATACGGCGCCAGGCCGTTGAGAGCCTTGCGGCGCATCTCGGCGCTGCGCCCATAGCGCAGAACCACGATAAGCGCATCGCTCAGGCCAGAGGCGCGGCAGCCGTGACGTGCGGCGCACTCGGCTGCCAGCAGATCGACGGAACCGTCATCCGCACCGGTCGAGGCCGCGTTGAGGGTAGCCTGCATGAGAAGCTGGCGAATCTTGCTGTCGTCGAGCGTGCCGGAAATCTTGCGCGGAACGATCTGGTTGTAGCTGACCTCAACCTGGTTGGAGTTGGGCTGGTGAGCGATGCTCGAAATGCCGGCAATCTCACCGCCGGTAGCCGGAGCCGCGGCCTGCGCCATAGCTTGCGCGCCGCTCTGGTTCTGCGCGTTCTCGCTGGCGTGGGCCACGCGGCTCTGCGAAACGTAGTAGCCGCCGATGGAGCCCGCACCCACGCCGATGGCGACCATGAGCGCCGCAGCCACGGGGGCGGCTTGCAGCCGTGCAAAGTTGTTGCCAAGCATTGCGGCAATCCGCTCATACCAGCGCCGCGGCGGCAGCGCGTCCAGCGCTTCTTCCAGCCGCTGCCGGGATCGGGCCAGCAGGTTTGCGTCCGGTTCGGCCGGCGGATGCACCGCGGCCAGCAGCTTCAATGCCCGAAGCGTCTCCCGTTCCCGCCCGCACTCCGGGCAAATCGCAAGGTGCCGCTCCAGTTCATGCGCCGCGTCGTCGGCAAGCTCCCCGTATTCGGCCATCACGATACGCTCGTGAGCCAATTCGCAATTCATCGCTACGTCCTTCCAGCCTCACAAAAATGTTGCCGCAGATCGGGTACGAGATCTGATACGCGCGTAACGGTAGTCCGTTATCCGCGCAGTTCCGCCAGTTGCGCTCGTAGTTTCTTCGTCGCACGGAATAGTGTGTTCTTGGCGGTTTCTTCGGTGGTGCTGAGCATCTCTCCGATGGTGCGCAGACGGAGCCCCTGGTAGTGCTTCAGTTCAAAAACCATGCGCTCGCGCGGCGTAAGCTTGCCGAGCGCTTCCTGAATCCGCGCGCCCAGAACCTTGCGGTCAAGCTCGCGCGCGGGGTTTGAAAATGCCCGGTCGTCGGAGACCGATGCCAGAATGTCGATCTCGTCGCCCGAGTGGTCCAGAATCACGGCCTGATCCTCGCGGCGCGTCTTGCGGCGGCGGAGCTGATCGAGGCAGAGATTGGTGACGATGCGGTAAATCCAGGTATAAAACGAGCACTCGAAGCGGAAGTTGCCGATGTAGCGGTAGGCCTTCAGAAACGCTTCCTGATAAATGTCCTCGGCGTCCTGCTCGCTGCCGGTCAGATGCAGGGCCAGACGCAGCACCTGATTCTCGTACTGGCGCACCAGCGCGTCGAAGGCGGCGCGGTTGCCGGATTGCGCGGCGCGGATCAGCTCCGTCTCAGGCGCACGCTCGGCAAGTCGCTCGCTCGCGGTCTTATGTCCGCCAATGGCGCGGGTCGCAGTCATCCCTGCCGAGGATTGTACCGCGCCGGACGCATTCACGGCCGCAGCCCATGGCAAGGCTGCTGCTGCGTTCGCTCCCGGCTCGGGGTAAGGCATTGCATCTGTTGCCATATCGGCTCCACTTCCTCGGGGAGGTCAGAGATAGACAGAAACCGCTGTGCTTCGATGGACGCGCGGCGGAGAGGATGGTGAGCAGCGGCAGCGAAGCTGGATGAGCTTTCAGGCTTCAGCTACCAGCCCCGTGCCCCATCCTTGCGCCTTCTTTCTGGCGCAAGGGTGGGATAGAACAAACCCACCCCACGACCCGTTAAACTGAGAATCGATGAACAGCAATCTTTTTGAAAATGCAGCAGGCGTTTCCGGTCCCGCCACCAGTCAGGACTGGGTCACAGCGCACTGCGATGGCGGTTCGCGGGGCAATCCCGGCCCAGCGGGCTACGGTGCGGTAGTCGAGGGCGCAAACGGCCAGATTCTTGCGCGTCTAAGCGAGTTTCTCGGCATACAAACCAACAACTATGCCGAATACTCCGGCCTGCTGGCAGTCCTCCGCTGGTCGCTCGAAAACGGCCACAACCGACTCAAGGTCATCTCCGACTCCGAACTGATGGTCAAACAGATGAAGGGCATCTACAAGGTCGCCAGCCCCGCGTTGCGGCCCCTGTGGGAAGAAGCCAGACGCCTGGCGAAGCAGATCGACCGCTTCGAGATCAGCCACACCCTGCGCGGCGGCAACAAGGAAGCCGACCGGCTGGCGAATGAGGCGATGGACAAGGGGATGGGAAAAAGCAGCAGACCTGCACAACCGCCAACGGCCAATGCTTATGCGCCCCGGCCTGCCACTCTACCTAAACCCGCGAAAGCCGAACGTCAGGTCTTTGAAGGCTTTGTCAAGAATGGCGTGGTGCATCTGCTCAACGGCGAGCTGCCGGAAGGCGTCTTCGTCAAAGTGACGCGGGAATAGAAACGAGGAGCGGAAAAGATAACCGCAGGTCCTTCACTCCGCCTGAAAAAAGGCCACGTTCAGGATGACACCGCCATTGGGAAAGTGAGCGTGGAGATAAGCGAGGAATGAAAACGGGCCGCATCGTTGCGATGCGGCCCGTTTCTGCAACCTGTTACCTGAAACCTGCT
>JAATFM010000184.1 GCA_015655195.1 Terriglobales bacterium | reverse complement strand
GCCGGCCTCAATCCACTTCATCGTCCTTGAAGCCAGCCGGTCCAGCGCCACCACGGCCAGCTTGAGATGCTCCTCGCGTGTGTCTTCGATTTTGTTGTGGCTGATGCCCTTGAGCGATTGCACAAACAACATGACGGTGGGAATGCCGCTCCGCGAAACCTCCGCCGCATCGTGCAGCGGTCCGCTCGGCAGCTTGTGCGACTCACCCGCCGTCTCGCGCACCGCCTCTTCCGCAAGCGCAATCAGATCCGGATGAAACGGCTCCGGCGCAATGTTCCAGATGCGCGACCATTCCACTGTGCAGCCCTCTTCTTCCGCAAACTGCCGGCTCTTCGCCTGCGCCTCCGCGTACATCTCGGCCAATACACCTGCATCCAGATCGCGCTGATCGAGAGTCGCTTCGCAGCGGCCCACCACCGCCGTTACAATCCCCGGAAACGTCTTCACGCTGCCCATCGTGCACACTGCGTCTGTGTGCTGCATCGCAATCGGGCGAATCTCAAGCGCCAGCTTTGCCGCCGCGGCCAGCGCATCGCGCCGCGCCGTCATCGGCGTTGAGCCGGAATGCGCCTCCTGCCCGTGAAACGTAATCGCGTGCCGCTCCACGCCTTTTGTTCCCAGCACTACGCCAAGAGGAAGATTCATCCGCTCCAACACCGGCCCCTGCTCGATGTGCAATTCGAGATACGCCGCCGCATCCTTACGCTCGCTCTGCGCCGCGCCAATCGCGTCAATCTTCACACCGCACTCTGCAAGCGCATCTTCGAGTCGCACGCCGTTCGCATCCGTGCGGTTCCGGTCGGCTTCAATCGTCTCCGTGCCCGCAAAGGCCGACGAGCCGAACAAACTCCGTCCGAATCGCGCACCCTCTTCGTCGGCCCAATCAACAAGCCGCACCGTCACCGGCGGCTTGCCGTTGTATTCCTCCGAAATTCGCTTCAGCACTACAAACGCCGACAGTACTCCAAGGCAGCCGTCGAGCCAGCCGCCATTCGGAACCGAATCGAGATGACTGCCAAGAATCAGCGTCTTCGGCGATGCGCCCTTCAGCGTCGTCCAGCTATTGCCAGCCGCGTCCAGATGGTGCTCCACAGGCAGCTCGCACAGCTTTGCCTGGAACCACTCGCGCGCTTTCAACCACGTCGGCATCCACGCCACGCGCTGCGCGCCGTTCGCATCCGCGGTCAGCGTTCGCAGATCCTTCAGCAGATCAATCGCAAGCTGTGCATCAACCGACATGACTGCTCCTGAAATACTGCGGCTCGCGACGCAGCAACTGGCCCCGCGCCTGCTCGCCGATAAACTTTCCGTCCCGCGCCTGTACCTTGCCACGCACTGTTACCACCGCTGGCCGGCCCTGAATCTCCCAACCCTCGAATCCGTTGTAATCGTTGTTGGTGAGTTGCAAAGCCGCCGAGATTTTTCCGCGATACTCGGTGTCATACACGACCAGATCCGCGTCCGAGCCGACTTGAATTGCGCCCTTGCGCGGATACAAACCGAACAACTTCGCCGGCTGCGTGCTCAGCGCATCCACAAAGCGCTGCTCGCTCAGTTGCCCGCGCTTCACGCCGTAAGTCCACATTAGATTCACGCGATCCTCGATGCCGGGAATGCCATTCGGAATCTGCGGGAAGGCTTTTTCTCCAAGCAGCTTCTGCTCGACATCAAACGGACAGTGATCTGTGCCAACCGTGTCAATCGCGCCGCTTGCAAGCGCCTCCCACAACGCAGGCTGATTCTTCTTATCCCTCAGCGGCGGCGACATGACATATTTCATGCCCTCCGTGCCGGCCTGTTCGGCCAAAGATTTGTCGAGCAGAAAATGCGGCAGTACTGACTCAACCCACAGCCGCACTCCGCGGCGCTTCGCGGCAACAGCCATCGCAAGCGCCGGCGTGCAGGAGAGATGCACCACATATCCGGCCGCGCCCGTGGCCTCAAGAAACGTCGCAAAGCGGTTCGTTCCCTCGGCCTCGACAATCTCAGGCCGCGAAGGCTCATGCCACTCCGGGCCGATCTTTCCCGCCGCCAGCAGTTCCTGTTGCAACTGGCTCACCAGCTCCGCATTTTCACAGTGCGCCGTGGTAATAACGCCCAGCTCAGCCGCCAACTGAAGCGTATGGAAAAGCTCCTCGTCCGTAACACCAAAGAAGTTTTTGTACGAAAGAAAAATCTTGAAGGACGCCGTTCCGTCGCGCACAATCTCGCGCAACTGCGCTTCGGTCTTCTCATCCCAGCGCGTCACCGCCATGTGAAAGGCGTAGTCGCAGGCGCTCTTTCCCGCGGCCTTCTGCTTCCACAGCTCGTAGCCTTCGAGAGCATCCTCACTGCGCGACGGGCAGCACATTTCGATAAACGTAGTTGTCCCTCCAACCAGCGCCGCTCTGCTCGCCGTCTCATGCGTGTCCTTGGCGAATGTCGCCATGAAGGGCAGATGTATGTGCACGTGCGGATCAATGAAGCCGGGAAAGACCAGCTTGCCGCTCGCATCGATTACTTCCGCGCCAACCGGAGCCGCAATCCCCGCGCCAATCGCAGCAATCTTTTCGCCTTCGACAAGAATGTCGGCGCGGCTTCGCCCTTCCGCCGTCACAATCTCTCCGCCCTTTATCAACAACGCCATCGATTTTTCCGCAGCCCCTTCGTCGCTAATGAATCTCAATCCCCACCTGCGCGCGATACTCCTGCATCCGCGCCCAGTCTTCCGTCACCTCGCGCCGGTTCGCGGTCAGCTCATTCCACGTAACCGATTCGCGCCCCGAAGGCTCCTCCACCATTTCGATGCACTCAGCCACCGGGCAAACGTTATAGCAAAGCCGGCAGCCTACGCAATCCTCCTCGCGCACCTGCGGCTGCGGCCTCGTCTCTGTCGCCTCCTGCTTCCCATTGGACCGCACATCGTACATGTAGGGCTGCGTCACGCTTCCATCTGGCGCAATCAGGTCAATACACTGATGCGCCGTGTCGTTGCAGGCAACGTAACACAGATTGCACTGGATGCACTTCGCCTCGTCGATCCGCGCCACAGCGCGAAAGGCAAGATCGAAGTGTTTGAATTCCGAGACACGATGCAGGCTCTGCCCTACTACATCGGTAATGGTCGCAAAGCCTTTCTCGTCCATCCAGTTTGAAAGCCCGTCGCACAGGTCTTCGATGATGCGATAGCCGTGGTGCATCACCGCCGTGCACACTTGCAGGCTCGACGCGCCCAGCAGCAGAAATTGCGCCGCGTCCTCCCACGTGGCAATACCCCCCATACCAGAGATCGGCAGGCCCGAACGCGAAACCATCTCATCGGTTCCAAGCGCAGAAAGCATGTTGAGCGCAATCGGCTTTACCGCCGGCCCCGCATAACCGCCATGCCCGCCCTTGCCGCCAATACTCGGCGTCAGCTCCAGCGTGTCAAGGTCCACACCGACAATCGAGTTGATCGTATTGATGAGCGAAAGCGCATTCGCGCCGGCAGCCACCGCGGCCCGTGCCGGCATCACGATGTTCGTGATATTCGGAGTCAGTTTCACGATCACCGGAATCTTCGCCGCGTCCATCACCCAGCGCGTAATCTGCTCGCAATACTCCGGCACCTGGCCCACAGCCGAGCCCATCCCGCGCTCGCTCATACCATGCGGGCAGCCGTAGTTCAGCTCAATGCCGTCCGCGCCCGTGTCCTCGATGCGCCGGATAATCTCGTGCCACGCCTCGGGCTTGGATTCGACCATCGCCGAGACAATCACGGCGCGGTCCGGCCATGCGCGCTTCACCTCGGCAATCTCTTTTAGATTGATTTCCAGCGGCCGGTCCGAGATCAGCTCCACATTGTTAATCGCCAACATCCGCCGCCTGCCGCTGTGCCACGCGCCGTAGCGATTCGAGACATTCAGCACCGGCGCGCCAATCGTCTTCCACACCGCTCCGCCCCAGCCGGCCTCAAAAGCACGATGAATCTGCGCCCCCGAGTTGGTCGGCGGCGCCGATGCCAGCCAGAAGGGATTCGGCGACTTGATTCCCTCAAAATCGATTCGCAGATCCGCCATCGCTTACCTCACTTCCGCCGTTGCCAGCTTACGCTCAATCGCCGCGGCGGCGAGCTTTCCGTCTTCAACAGCCATCACCGTCGAGGCTGAGCCGTGCGAGCGAATGCAATCGCCTACTGCATAGACGCCAGCCACGCTTGTCTCGAAATCTTCGCTCACCGCTATGTACCCCTTCGCGGTCTTCAGGCCAAGCAGCGAGGCCAGCGACGGCTTCTGCTGCCCGACAGCCTTCACAATCTGGTCGGCCTCGATGACAAACTCCGATCCCGCAACTGCCTTCGGCGCGGGCCTGCCGCTTGCATCCGGCTCGCCGAGTTCTACGCGCAGGCATTTGAGGCCGGCTGTTTTTCCGTCGCGCAAAATTACTCCCGCCGGCTGCGATAGAAACCGAAACTCGATTCCCTCACTCAGTGCAAAATGATACTCGTGCTCGTAGCAAGTCATCTCGCGCTGCGTGCGGCGATAGACCATCGTCACCCGCTCCGCGCCGAGCCGCCTCGCAATCGTCGCGCAGTCAACCGCTGTATTTCCCGCACCAACCACGACAACATTGCGGCCCACGTGCAAATTCGCTGCGCCTACCTTGCTGGCCTCAATGTACGCCAGCCCATCCACGATCGCTTCTTCGCCGGCAATGCCGAGCGCCGGCGTCGCGCCCAGCCCCACACTCATCACAATCGCATCGAACTGCTTTCGCGCTTCTTCAATCGTGATCTCTTTCCCGAACTCTACGCTTGTCTTCAGTTCCACGCCGAGGCTCTCGATCATCTTTGCTTCGTCGAGCGCCACATCCACCGGCTCGCGCAGCGCGATGATCCCGTAAGTCGAGAGTCCGCCGGCCAGTTCGCGCTTCTCGAAAACCGTCACAGCGTGCCCGCGCAGCGCCAGTTCTCCGGCGCACGAAAGCCCCGCCGGCCCAGCGCCGATCACTGCAATCCTACGCCCGCTGGCGCGTAAAGCCTTGGCCCGCGGCTTTATGCCCTTCGCTTTCGCATAATCCATGGCGTAGCGCTGCAGCCGGCCAATTGCAATCGGCTTGTGCTCGGAGCCCAGCACGCACGCGCCCTCGCAAAGCTCCTGCACCGGGCAAACCCGCGCACAGGTCGCGCCCAACAGGTTCGCCGTGTAAATCGTCTCCGCCGAGCCGCGCAGATTCTTCGTCGCAATCTTCTTGATGAATCGTGGAATGTCGATGTGCGTGGGGCAGGCGTGCGTGCACGGCGCGTCGTAACAGAAGAGGCAGCGGTCAGCCTCCACTGCGGCCTCATGCGCCGAGAGCGGCGGCAACTGCTCGGCAAGCGCCGGGTGTGTCTCCATCGCGCGGTTCCTTTCGTGAAATCATCATTGTAGTGAAACCGCGCGCAGAATCAAACGCGGGGACAACCGCTGTCTGTCGTCTTGAAAGAACGCAGCCTTCGCCACCGAGCGAAGAACCGACACACGACACAACTCAACCCGCGCTCCATGTGCTACAAAGATTTCCGTGACCTCTTTCGATTCGCAATTCGTTGCAACCTTTGACGTGGGCGGCAGCCACATCGGCGCGGGCCTCTGCCGGCTCTCCGATCTTGCGCTCATCCGCACCGCCAGCGGGCCGCTCGCCGCTATCGACAGCTTCGACGCCTTCGCCGATCTCGTCCGCTCGCTCGGCGCGGAGGTGGCGGGAGAAACCCGGCTTGCCGGCGTGTCGCTCGCCGTCCCCGGTCCCTTCGATCATGATGCCGGCGTGAGCCTCATGCAGCACAAGCTCACTTACCTTTACGGAAAGGACCTCCGCGCGGCGCTTGCCGCCCGCTTCGGCTTCGCGACGCAGCGGATTCGCTTTCTCAACGACGCTGCCGCCTACGTTCTCGGTGAGGTCGGCGCGGGAAGCCTCAAGGGCACAACCCGCTCCGCCGGACTCACCCTCGGCACCGGCGTGGGCTGTGCCTTCGTCGTCAACAGCCGCCACATTACCAGCGGAAACGGCGTGCCTCCGGGCGGCGAGATATGGAACTTCCCCTACGCGGGACGGACCGTGGAAGACCTTATCTCCACCCGCGCCATCAAGGCCGCTTACGCGGCTCGCACCGGCAACGAAAAGGAGGTTGCCGAGCTTGCTGCCTCCGTACAAACCGACCCGGAAGCCCGCGCCGTCTTTGAAAACTTCGGCACGGACCTGGGCCGCGTGCTGCGCGATGTCATTGCGCCGTTTCACCCAGAACGCGTCATGCTCGGGGGAGGCATCGCCCGCTCGGCACAGCTTTTTCTTGCCGCCGCGGAGCGCGAGATCGCCGGTCTTGGCTTTACCGTCGTCACGACTGCGCTCGGCGATCAGGCACCGCTGGCTGGCGCGGGGCAGTTCTGGCGCGAGACCTCCGCGTGACCCACGCTACAAAATCACACTGTCATCCTGAGCGGAACGAAATATCTGCGGTTGCCCATTGCCTGCTCTCCCATTGCAGCTCCCGTGCCCCATCCTTGCGCCTTCTTTCTGGCGCAAGGGTGGGACCGCACATATCAGGGCAATCCCACTCGCGCTTGATAAGCTAACTTTTCACGGACAACTCCATCTCCCGACGGGGTCTCTTGATGCCATCAGCCATTGAATCCACCCTCGCCCGCTACAACCGCTTCCTGCTTCTCGTCGCCGGCCTTGGCGGGCTGCTTTACGGCATTGACGTTGGCATCATCGGCGGCGCGCTCCCCTACCTCGAAGCAACCTCGAAGCTCGACCGCGGACAAATCTCGATCATTGTTGCCGCCGTGCTTCTCGGCAGCGTTTTCTCCACGCTCTTCGCCGGTCTGCTGGCCGACTGGATGGGCCGCAAGCCGCTGATGATGCTCTCCGGCGCGGCGTTTACCATCAGCGTCCCCGTCATCGCGCTCTCCAGCGGCTTCGCGCCGCTCTTCGCTGGTCGCCTGCTTCAAGGAATGAGCGGCGGATTTATTGGCGTCGTCGTTCCGCTCTACCTTGCCGAATGCCTTTCCGCCAAAGCGCGCGGCAAAGGCACCGGCATCTTCCAGTGGCTGCTCACTCTCGGCATCTTCGCCGCTTCGCTCATCGGCATCTACACCAGCTACCACGTCGCCGAGATTGCGCGAACCACTTCGCCCGCAGCCGTCTTTGCCGCAGAGGACCACGCCTGGCGCAACATTTTCTGGATGTCGATGCCGCCCGGCATTCTCTTCGTCGTCTGCGCTTTCTTCCTCGCCGAGTCGCCGCGCTGGCTCTTCCGCCGCAACCGCGTCGAGCAGGCCCACGCCGCTCTGCTCCGCTCCCGCACGCCAGAACAGGCCGCCGTTGAGATCGATGAGATGGCCCAGATTGCAGCCGAGGGAACATCCCCGACCGGGGTAGTTCACAAAGACCCGCTGCTCAGCCGCCGCTACGTCTTGCCCTTCCTGCTCGCCTGCGTCATTCTCGCCTGCAACACCGCTACCGGCATTAACTCCGTCATCGGCTACAACGTAGACATTCTCATCCAGAGTGGCCTCTCCGACCTGTTGGCCCACTGGGGCTACGTGCTCTTTACCCTCGTCAACTTCCTGATGACTATCGTAGGCCTGCAACTGGTGGACAAAAAGGGACGCAAATTTCTCTTCCTCACCGGAACCTCCGGCATCATCGTGGCAATGATTGCCGTCGGCACGCTCTTCCTGCGGACTGAATCCCACCGCTACGACGCCGGCCCAACCGTGCAGGCCCTCGTAAGCGCCGATCAGAAGCTCAACATCAAATTCGATCCGGCCGCTCTGCAACAGCTCGGCGCGCCCTCGGAAACTGGTCCGCAGTCCCTCGCTGTCATTTACTCCTACGGCGACTTTTCTTCGAGTACTACGCCTGTCGTTCTTAATTCCGGCTCTGAAACCGCGTCCGTTTCCATCGACCGCGACTCTACCATTCCGCAGACCAAGGTCGCCGCCTTCTTCCAGAACCCTTTCGCAAATCTCGGCGCCGCCCGCACCGCACCGCTCAAAATTCTCCACGCCTACGTAACGCCGGTTCCCAACACCACGAACGGATGGCTCGTGGCGCTCTCGGTCTACGTCTTCGTGGGTTTTTATGCGATGGGTCCCGGCGTCTGCGTCTGGCTGGCACTCTCAGAGCTGATGCCAACCCGCATCCGCTCCAATGGCATGAGCATTGCGCTTGTCCTGAACCAGTCCGTCTCCACCACGCTCGCCGCCATCTTCCTGCCCGTCGTGGGCAAATACGGCTATTCGACGATGTTTTACCTCTTCGCGGGCTTCACGGTCGTCTACTTCCTAACTGTTCTGCTCTTTCTGCCGGAGACTAAGGGCAAAACCCTCGAAGAGATCGAAAAGTTCTTCGAGCCGAAATCGAAACACGCCTGAGCGGCATGCCATGTACATTTCCGAGGACGAAATCCGTGTGCGGCTCGCCGCACGAGTCCGGAAACAATTTCACGAGCGATTCAGACCGTTTTCGCGTCCAATCCATAGCAGCACACCACATAATCTGAACCAGAACCGCAGCCGGAATCAGGGAGCCGCCGTGAAATCGAAAAAACTGGTCTTTGGCGCGGTCGCCGCCACACTTTTTGCCATCGTTCTCTCCGGATGCTCCGGCTTCTGGGACCCGCTCCCCGGCAGCGGCAGTGGCACCGGCACCAACCCCGCCAGCGGCGTCTTCTACGTTCTCAACGGGACAATCAGCCAGGTCGCCGGCTTCTCCTTCACCGCCGACACAACGACTCCCACCGCAGTTGGCAGCCCTATCACGCTCCCATCTGCTGCCTCGGCTCTTGCCATTTCCCCCTCTGGCAGCTTCCTCTATGTCTCCACCCTCACTGGTGTCTACGTCTACCCCGTCAACAGCGACGGCTCGCTCGGCGCCGGCCAATCCGTCAGCCAGGACCAGACCAGCAGCATACAGATCGACCCCTCCGGCTCCTGGCTCATCGAGGCCATCCCCGGCGCGAACTCGAGCAACGGCATCCTTGCCGCCATCCCTATCAACCCCTCCACCGGCCTCGACACCGGTGCCAGCGAGCAATCCATCCCCCTGCCTGCTAACAACCCGGTACAGCTCGCCATCTCGCCTCAAGGCGTCGATTACCCTTACGTCTTCGTCGCCATGGGAACCGGGGGAACCGAAATTGTTCACTTCATATCGGGCAACACCAGCCCTTTCGGCTCTGTCGGCCACCTCAACGTCAAGAACTCGGGGGGCGGAGACAACGCCGTCGCTGTAGATCCCCAGAACCGCCTCCTCTATGTGGGCGAAACCAACGCGCTGAGCGGCGACTCCGGCGGTCTGCGCGTCCTCACCATTGGCTCCGACGGCGTAACGGAACTCCCCACCGGCTCGCCCTACGCGACCACCGGCACCGGGCCCTACTTCATTCTCGCCACAGCGAACTACGTCTACGTGGCCAACCGCGCCGAAACCGGCAGCTTCATCACTACCTTTTCGCTCAGCGCGACCAGTAGCACCTACTCGCTTTCCTCGCTCGGCAACACCTCCACGGGCAGCCTAACCTCTTCGCTTGCCATCGACAACACCAACACCTACCTGCTTGCCGTCAACACCGGCGGCAGCCCCGCCGACCTCTCCACTTTTACCTTTGACACCACTACCGCGGGCAAGCTCGACGCCGGCCCCACGGCAGCCACCGGAACCGATCCTGTAGGCGCTTTGGCCATCGTCGCCGCTCCCGCTCCATAAAGCAGAGGTCAGGAAGCAGAAAGCTCCAAGTAGAAAGCTCCGTGCCCCACCCTTGCGCCTTTTTTCTGGCGCAAGGGTGGGATGGCGATTCACTCCGCCTGAAACCGGACCGTCTTTCCGGCCCAGTCGTATACGGAGTGCTGCTGAAAATCCGCGTCGTCCCGGCGCGGAAAATCCACCCGGAAATGCGCGCCCCGGCTTTCTTCTCTCGCCAGCGCGGAGCGCAGAATCGCTCCGGCCACGAGGCACAGCGACTGCGCCTCCGCCAACTGGCGGTTTGGAGCCGCGCCACGCGCCAGTGCTTCAATCCCCGTCTCGCACCGCTGCTGCATGGCAATCCCCTCGCGCAAGCCCGCCTCATCACGCAGAATCCCGGCCCGCAGCGCCATCATGGCGCGCAGTTCACCAAGCAAACTTGCTACTTTCTCGCTCTCCGTCCCTGCGTCATTGCTCTCGCCGCCAGCAGCCTCAACCTTCGGAACCGGAGCAAACTTCGGGTTCCCCGCAGACAGGTTCACATCCGTGGAGGGAAGCCCGTCGGCCAGCATCGCCCGCCCAGCCCGCGCGCCAAAAACCAGCCCTTCGAGCAGCGAATTCGAGGCCAGCCGGTTCGCTCCATGCAGCCCGGTGCACGCCGCCTCGCCGGCCGCGTAGAGTCCCGGCAGATTCGTCCGCCCATCGAGATCGGTCCGCACGCCACCCATCATGTAATGCGCCGCCGGGCGTATCGGAATCAGGTCTGTCGCGAGCGCCAGCCCATGCTCGGCCAAAAATGCGCTGATTCCCGGAAACCGCCGGCTCAAATCAATGCTTTTCACGTGCCGCATGTCGAGATAGACCTGCCCGCCGTCCATTCCCTCCCGCGCCACGGCGCGCGCCACCACATCCCGCGGAGCCAGCTCCAGCATCGGGCTGTACCGCTCCATGAACCGCTCGCCGCGAGCATTCACCAGCCATGCCCCCTCGCCGCGTAGCGCCTCTGAGAGCAGAAACGCCGGCACGCCGGGCAGCGCCAGCGCCGTGGGATGAAACTGGTAGAACTCCATGTCGGCCAGTTCCGCGCCGGCACGCGCCGCAAGCGCCACTCCGTCGCCCGTTGCCACTGCCGGGTTCGTCGTCTCCGGATAGACCTGCCCCGCGCCGCCCGAAGCCAGCAGAACCGCCCGCACGGAAACGCGCTGCCTGCGGCCTTCGCGGTCAACAAGATCGGCCCCGGCAACGCGACCGTCCGCCAGAACCAGCTCCGTTACCGTCGTCCACTCGGCAAAGTGAATCCGTTCCTCGCTCCGCGCCAGGACGGCAAGCGCCCGGCCAATCTCCGCGCCCGTCGCGTCGCCGTTGGCGTGCAGAATCCGCGGCAGCGAGTGCGCCGCCTCCCGCGTCCGGATCAGCTCACCGGCTTCCCCGCCGCCTTTCCGGTCAAATTTTGCGCCCCGCTCGATCAGCTCCCGGACCAGCACCGGCCCCTCGCTCACCAGAGTCGCAGCCGCGGCCCGATTCACCAGCCCGTCGCCCGCCGCAATCGTGTCTTCGAGGTGCAGCGCAACATCCGCGTCGCCCTCCATTGCCACGGCAATGCCGCCCTGCGCGTAGTGCGTGTTCGACTCGCGGACAGACTCTTTTGTCGCCACAAGCACTTGACCCTGCCCGGCCAGTTCGAGCGCCGCCCGCAGCCCGGCCACGCCGGCGCCAATCACCAGATAATCGATTTTCGTTTCGGAGTTCACTCACCAGCCTATCGCCTTGGGCGGAGCGATGTCATGCCGGGCGGTGGAGCATATCGACAATATCGGTTTGTTGGAAGCGGCTGGAATTCGAGGGCAATGCTGTGGTAAGGGCAGAGAAAGACAAAAGCAGGTACTTCCCTCCGCCTGAAAAGCGGCTACGCTCAGGATGACACTGCATTGATGGTGCCTACAGATGACATCGTATTGATGGTGCGGACTTTGGAGATAGGACACTAGCGCGTGGTGCTTTACGATGGAAAGAGCGTGCAAACTATCCGGGTTGACACACCTTCGGCGCGGTACGAGGTCCATGCGGGCAGCGGCCTGCTGGCCTCGCTCGCGCCGCGCATTGAACGGCTGGCGGGGCGGCTCCCGCGCCGTGTTTTTGTCCTCACTTCGCCCGAAATCTGGGCGCTATGGGGAGAGGCCTTCCAGAAATCCTTCGCCGAAGCACCTATCGCACTCTTTTTGCCGGCCGGGGAGAAGCACAAGACCCTCCGCAGCGCCGAAAGTCTGGCCCGCCAGATGATTCGCGCCGGGGCGGACCGCGGCTCGCTGCTGATCGCCTTCGGCGGCGGCATTGTCGGCGACGTAGGCGGCTTTCTGGCCGCGATTTTCATGCGCGGAATCGCATACGTGCAGGTTCCAACGACATTTCTCGCCCAGGTCGATTCCTCCGTGGGCGGCAAGACCGGCGTGAACCTGCCGGAAGGCAAAAATCTTGTCGGCAGCTTCCACCATCCGCTCGCGGTCTTCGCCGAGATCAGCGTTCTCAACACCCTAAGTGGCCGCGAACTGCGCGCCGGACTGATGGAATCCGTCAAGGCCGGCATCATCCGCGACCGCGCGCTGGTCCGTTTTATGGAAGAACGCGCCGACGAAATCCTCGACCGCGAGCCGAAAGCGCTCGAACGCGTCATCGCAGCCTCGATCCGCATGAAGGCCGGCGTGGTGGGCCGCGACGAACGCGAGGGCGGCCTGCGCATGATTCTCAACTTCGGCCACACACTCGGCCACGCCGTCGAACAGGCGACGCGCTACAAGGTACTGCTGCACGGCGAGGCCGTGGGCTGGGGGATGATTGCCGCGCTTTACATCGCCCGCCTGCGCGGCACCGTCAGCCGCGCACAGGCCGAGCGGCTCGAAGAGTTGATCCACCGCTACGGGCCGCTGCCGCGCTTCGATGTCTCCGCGGCAAAACTCGTCTCCGCTACAGGCGCTGACAAGAAGAACGTCGGCGGCGTGCGCCGCTTCGTCCTGCCCATCGGCATCGGCGACTCGGGCGTGGTGGAAGACGTTACCGCCGGCGAGTTGCGCGAGGCTGCGGAATACATGCTCGCAGAGGCGGCAAAAGCTCCGGACCTGACACCAAAACCAGCACCGAAACCGGAGAAACAATCCTGATGGCAAATGCCGGCGCAAAACCCGCGGGCGCGCAGGATGAGGCCGGCGCGGCACAGGCCGTCCAGGCGATGTTTAACTCCATTGCCCCGCGCTACGACCTGCTCAACCACGTTCTTTCAGCGAACATCGACCGCCTCTGGTGGAGTCGCGCCGCGCGCCGCTTTCGCGCCGTTCTCATGCAACCGGATACAGCCATTCTCGATGTCTGC
>JAATFM010000291.1 GCA_015655195.1 Terriglobales bacterium | reverse complement strand
GTAGCGCCCGCGGACGCCGGTGACGACGGGCGCGGCGGAGAACCACTTGTCCTTGCCTTCGCGCGGGTGCATATCTAGATAGAAACGGCCAATCTGCGAACCGCCCTCAAAGACATCGAAGACCTTGACGGCAGCGTGCCAAGCCTGCGCATCCGAAGAACGGAATTCGACCTTGAACAGCCGCGCCGCCGTCGAAAGAATGCCGGCCTCAACCTGCACGTAGGGAAAATAGGGGCGCACGGATTGCGAGTCGAAGTCGAAAGCTGAGCGGCGGTACTGCTCATACCAGTAGCCGCGGCTTGTGGTATCAATTTCGGCAAGTCCGGGCCTGCGCGAGCGGGCAAATTCGAGAATCATTGCGTGCTCGCGGCGCGCGCCCTCGCGGCTGGCCTCGTCGAGCTTGGCAAGGAACCCGCGGACATTGGCGGCCGAATTCATCATCTGGTCGGCAGTGGCAAGATCGGCCCAGCTACGAAAGCCAAGCACGGCGGCAATCTTCTGTCGCGTAGCGAGAAGCTCTTCGAGAATGGTCTTGTTCACCGGGTAAGCGCGAGTGTTGTAAGCCAAAAACATGCGCCGGCGCAGCTCGTCGCTCGTGGCAAAGGTCATAACAGGCTGCATCTCGGGCTGGTCGGTGGAAATCGTGACCTTGCCCTCGGCATCGGGCTTATGGCGCGCGAGGTAGTCTGCGGGCAGGCCGTTAAGTTCCTCCGTCGTCGCCTCGATAGTCTTCGCGCCCTCCTGAATGTTGCGGCTGAATTCAAGCGAGAGCTTTGTGGCCTGTTCGTGAAGCGCCTGCAAGTGCGCCCGCGTGGCATCGTCCTTATCTACGCCGGACAGCCGATAGCCGAGCAGCGTGCGCTCCACGTAGTGCTTCGTTGCCGGGCCCGCACCGGCCAAATCCATCGCGGCAAGAGCGTCGTAAACGCCGCGATTGAGGCTCAGCGCGGAACCCGCCTGCGAGACGCGCTGCGATTCCTCCTGTGCCTGATCGCGAACGGCCTTGTCGGCTGCAACGGAGTTCAGCACGCCCGCCTGCGAACCGGCCAGACTGAGCTGCTCGATAGCCGCATCGTAGAGCCGCAGCGTGTTTTCAAGCGTGCGCGGCCCTGTGACGGCAAGCAGAGCGGCAAGCGCCTCTTCATGCGCGGCAAGGCGCGCGCCGACCCACGCGGCAAGAGCTTCGGCGGACGCGGCTGCGCCCGAGTCCCAGGCGTGAATTTGCTCGATAACAGGGATAGCTGCGGTTTCAGCGGGCATAGGCGAATAGACTCCTCTCATTAAGGTTGCCACAACGGGTTCAGGTTGCCATAGCGGGCCGGGCCGCGGGTGGTGTCCTGATCTGCCGTTGCTTTGAAAGAGCTGATCTGTCATTGCTTTGAAAGAGATGATTTGCCGCTGCTTTGAAGGGGCGCGGCTTTAGCCGCGCCATAAATCGCCACAAAAGGACCGGGGCTTTAGCCCCTGAGGGAATGTCGAAAGGAAATCAGGACACTATCGAACCACGGGCACTGACAGACCGCTTAACCTGTCCGCTGCCGCACAGGTTGTTCGCGAGCGGACACCCGCCGCCGGAGGCGCGCGGAACGCGGCGCTCGATTTTGCCGTACAACGTTACAGTTAGCGCGCCTGCGGATTTGGCAATCGAGTTGCTGGCTTTGCTGCTAAAGCAGCGTTCCGCGCACAAAATCCGCCGCAAAAGGAGCTTCGATGAGCGTCTTCGGTCAGAATCTGCGATTTGCCCTTCGCCAGTTGCGCCGCAATCCCGGTTTTACCGCAACGGTGATCGTGACGCTCGCGCTCTCGATCGGCGCAAACACCGCCATCTTTTCCATCGTGAATGCGCTGATGCTGAAGAGCCTTCCCTACGCGCACCCCGAGCGCATGGGAACGATCTTTGAGCAAATCCAGGGTGTAGAGCCGTCGAACGAACGCAACGACATCGACGGAGAGCAGTGGGAACTGCTGCGCGACAACGTGCCGTCACTGATAGCGGCCGTCTCCAGCAACGGCACGAGCGGCGTCAATCTTCAGGCGGGCCAGAATGTGGAATACGTACATGCCGGACGCATCTCGCAGCACTATTTCGATGTGCTCGGCATCCGCCCCGGATTGGGCCGTAACTTCTCCGCGGATGAGGATCGGCCCGAAGGCTCCAAGGCCGCAATCCTGAGCTACGGCCTGTGGCGCTCCACTTTCGGCAGCGATCCCAACCTGATCGGCCAGACCATCCACCTGAAAGGCGAGCCGTACACGGTCATTGGCGTGCTGCCGCCGGCCACGGTCACGCCGCTGAATGCCGACCTCTACATGGCGTTGCAGCCCAGCCGCAAAGGCGAGGGGGGCGGCACCAACTATGAAGTGATCACGCGGCTGAAGGATGGTGCTACGTGGCAGCAGGCGGATGCCGAGCTGAACCGGGCATGGGCAGCGCGGGAGGCGCGCTTCGCCTCCCGTCACCCGGGCTCCCGCGTAAGCTACCGTTCCATTCCGCTGCAACAAGGCCAATCCGCGGAGCTGGCGCCCAAGGCCGTGGCCCTGATGCTGTCTGCGGGCTTTATCCTGTTGATCGCCTGCGCCAACCTGGCCGGCCTTACGCTGGTCCGCATGGCGCGCCGCACGCCGGAGATCGCCACGCGGCTGGCCTTGGGCGCTTCGCGCTGGCAGATTCAACGCCAGTTTTGGATCGAAAACCTGCTGCTGGCCGGCATAGGCGGCGTGGCGGGCGTGGCGGTTGGCTTTGCGGCCCTGCGCGGACTGCTTTCACTGCTGCCCAAAGACTTTCTGCCCGTTTCCGATGTCTCCCTTGATCTGCAGGTTCTTGCCTTTACCCTGCTGGTTTCAATGTGCAGCAGCCTCCTGTTTGGCATGTTGCCGGCCTTCGCCGTGCGCCGGGTGGACCTGCGCGCCTCGGTGGCGCAGCGGTCGGTGGCGGGCGGCGAGCGGCTGCGGCTGCGCCAGGCGCTGATCGCCGGCGAAGTGGCTTTGACGGTGGTGCTGCTGGCCGGCTCCGGTCTGCTCATCCGCACCCTTGTTCATCTCGAATCGCTGCCGCCGGGCTTCAATCCTGCCGGAGTGATGACCGCCAAGGCGTCGCTCGACGATGCGCGCTACACCGATCCGGCGGCCTTTCGCAAGCTGATGGACGAGAGCGTTGCGGCCATGCAGCACATTCCGGGCGTCCGCAATGCGGCCGTGGGGCTGAACGTGCCCTACGAGCGCCCGCTTAACAGCGGCGTCACGATTCACGATGGCAAGGAAGCGGGAATGGAGTCCGGCACCGACGCGATCTACGTAACGCCGGGCTACTTCGACACGCTGGACATTCCCCTGCTGGCCGGACGACAGTTCGCAGCCTTGGACGGACCGGAGACGCAGCAGGTAGCTATCGTGAATCGCGCCTTTGCGCGCAAGTTCTTTCACGGCGGCAATCCTGTAGGCCGCACTCTGAACAAGGGCCGGACGATCGTGGGAATGGTGGGTGACGTACCTTTGTCGCCGGGCCTGGACGACGACGCTCCGCTGGACAGCGAGGCGACCATGTATGTTCCCACTGCGCAGGTGGATACCCAGTGGCTCCCGCTCGTCCATATCTGGTTCCAGCCCAGTTGGGTGGTCCGCACCGCGGGTCCGGTGGAGGGGTTGACCGGCCAGATGCAGCGGGCGCTGACCTCGGTCGATCCGGGGCTGCCGTTTTCCGGCTTTTATAGCATGAATGACCTGATGGCCCAGACGCTGGCCATGCAGCGCATTGAAGTGGCCCTGCTGAGTGCAATGGCCGGGCTGGCGCTGCTGCTGAGCGCCGTAGGCATCTTTGCGTTGGTGGCGAACATGGTGGCAGAGCGTACGCGGGAGATCGGCATTCGCATCGCGCTCGGCTCGTCGATTCGGCAGGCGATGGCGCGCGTTGGCGGTGCGGGAATTAGCGCGTCAGCCGCGGGGCTGGCGCTGGGGCTGTTGCTCTCTGCGGGCACACTGCGCGTAATGCGGAGCGTGCTCTACGGCGTCGGCGTGTATGACGGCGCCACGATGGCAGCGGTGGTTCTCATGCTGACCGCGATTACGTGCATTGCCACGCTCGTACCGGCACTGAGAATCGCGCGCATCGATCCCGCTGCCACATTGCGCGACGAATAGCCGGGTGCCCCGGGTCCCTGGTATTGGGACCTGGGATAGCACGAACCCCAGCCGGGTGCCCCCTAGCCGGGTCTTTGTTTTTCCGGCTAGGGGGGATAGCTTCCTCGCAGACGAACCCACTACCCGACGGCGTACTGCCTTGCATTGCGAACGCAAGCCTTCTACGATACGGCAGTTGACCGTATGAAAAAGGCTAGAAATGACGGAGCTTCCGCCGCAGCGAAGCTGGTTTCAACAACAAGGCCGCGACCAGGCAAAATCTGCGTTGCGATTCAAGCCGCAACGCCGACCGAGATGCTGGCCCGCGCCGAGTTTGCCCTCAAGGATACGAAATTTCTTGAGTTTCGTCTCGATTCGCTTAACTCTCCCACCGCATTTCTACCGAAGCTGAAAGCATTTCTGTTCTCGCATCCGGAAGTGACAGCGATTGCCACCTGTAGGCGCGTTGCCAATGGCGGGAGCTTTGCCGGAACGCTCGCGGAAGAGCTGACAATCCTGCTCAAAGCCGCACGAGCCGGTTGCGGAATCGTCGATCTGGAAGTGGAGTCCGCCGAAGAAGCCAGTCCAGAACAGCTAAAAAAATTCCGGACGGGGCTGCGAACGGCAGGCACAGAACTGCTCGTCAGCTACCACGATTTCTCGAAGACTCGCAGGCTGGAACACGCCGCCGAGCGAATCGCAGCCTTTGCCCCGGATTACATCAAGGTAGTCTCTACCGCGCAGACGCTCGCCGACAATCTCGCCGTACTGCAACTCATCGAGAGCCGCGCCGTCTCGGCGCGAGTAGTCGGCATTGCGATGGGCGAGGAAGGTCTCGTAAGCCGTGTGCTCGGCGTGCGCGAGGGCGCGGCCTTTACCTTTGCCTCGCTCGAAGATGGATCGGAAACAGCACCGGGACAGGTCTCCGCGCATACGCTCAAAAAACTCTACCGCGCCGACAAGCTGAACGCCGAGACGCGGGTCTTTGGAGTGGCGGGCAATCCCATCCGTCACTCGCTCTCGCCGCTGCTGCACAATACGGCCTTCCAGCACGAGGGGGTGAACGCCGTGCTGTTGCCGCTCAAAGCAAAATCTGCGGCGGACCTGCTGGCACTGGTGCTGGAGTTGCCCATTTGCGGCGTAGCGGTAACAATGCCGCTCAAGCTCGAAGTGATGGCGAGCCTCGATCATATTGACCCGCTCGCCGCGCGGATCGGCGCATGCAACACGCTACGCGTCACGGCGGACGGAAAGCTCGCGGGCTACAACACGGATGTCTTTGGCGTAGTAGAACCGCTCAAGCGGCGGATGAAGCTCGCCGGTGCGCGGATTGCCGTGCTGGGCGCAGGCGGCGCGGCACGGGCGGCGGTCTTCGGACTGGTGGATGCGGGCGCGGAGGTCTTCGTCGTCAACCGCACGCACGAGAATGCCGTAGCACTGGCCAGAGCCGCAAAGGCAAAAGCACTGAAGCACGAGCAGCTTGCAAAGCAGAGCTTCGACGCGATTGTTAACTCCACGCCGTGCGGAATGAAGGACTCGAACCAAGCCATGCCGATTAAAGAAAACGAGCTGAACGCTGGGCTGGTCTTCGAGATGGTTTACAACCCGCTCGAAACACCGCTGGTGAAGCTCGCAAGATCGCGCGGAATTCCAGTAATTACCGGCCTGGAAATGTTTGTGCAGCAGGGCGCGCGGCAGTTCGAGATCTGGACAGGAAAGAAACCACCCGAGGAAGCCATGCGGCACGCAGTAGAGCAGGAGTTGAAGCGACGGGCGCGCGAAGACTGGCTGAAAACAGATGTAGTGGCCTCGTATGACGCGATAAAGGCCGATCCCTCGCGTGCAATCAGCATGAAGGAAATACGTGTACGCCTCGCGGCCCTTCGCAAATCCGTTGCGCGGCGCTAGCGCGCCTTCTTCTTCGCGCCGGCTTTTTCATCCTTCTTTTCCGTCAGCGGAATGGGGTCCATGTCCGGGCCGGCGCGCTTGACAGTGGTGTCAATCAACTGAAAGTTGAGTGTGCGCGGTGAGACGGGCTTGACGATACCGGTGTCGGGATCGATGCTGATGTTTTCACTCGAACTGACAAGAATGCTGAACTGCGGGACCGTGGGGCCGACGTTGAAGCCCGCCGGCGCGGGAACCTGCGTGACTTTGACGGGCAGGAAGCCGGCGATAGGATGCAGCCGGTAGGCGGTTTCGTAGCGGTGCCGCTTCGTGCTCCAGGTAAAGACGCGGACCTGATCGAAGTCGAAGGGCTGGCCCGACTTCATAGGCGCGAGCACGGTAACGTACTCGGGCTTCTGCGTTGTGACCGGCTGGCCGTTCTGGTCCACGTTTTCGTCGGTAACTTTGTTCAGCATATAAGCGCCAACGATGCGCTGACCCTCGGCATACTGCGCAATCTCGTCCGGCGCGTCAACGTCCATGCGCCCGGCAAGAAGCCAGCCGGCGCGGCCCTGCGAGTCGCGGATCAGCCACCAGTCTTCGAGAATCGGCGGCGGCGCAGGCGGCATGACGGGAAGCGCGGCGGCAGTTGAGGCCGGCGTTGCAGCCGAAGCGGTCTTGCCAGGCTGCGATGTGGGCTGCGCGGGCTTTGCCGGCTTATGCGGAGGCGGAGCCATTCCGGGAGCAACTTTGGGAACCGATGCGCGAACCAGCAACTGCACTTTGTCGTTGGCCGGCAGCAGGTAGTAGCGATCCGAGTTGCGTCCCGGCGTCAGGTGCAGGTAAACATCGTCGCGAACGACGCCGGTAGCAACGACGGCATCGTTCTTATGCTGCTCCGCAAGCGCGACAAAGGCGTCGTAGGTCTTCTGCGGAATAACAGCGTGTTCTTCCAGCCAGCCGATCTCGTTCTTCTCAGTCTTGACCTTGAGAAAGCGGCGGCCGTGCTCCAGCACAACAAGGTGCTGGCCGTTCGTAACCTGTCCGACGCGGTTGGAAACGGCTGCAACGCGGTCGTGCAGGTACTGCTGCTGGGCGACGACATAGACAGTCTCTTTGCCCACGTCGCGCAGGCGGTTGCATCCGGCTATAAGGACAGCAACAGCCACGAGGACAGCCATCAGTCCTGGCGAGACAAAGAGCGCGAGCTTCGTCCAACGGGACGGCGAAACGGATAAGTTGGGGGACAGTGTGGGCACAGCAATCGCGTTGCCTAAAGCATAGCAGGCGCTAAGGAGCCAGAGAGTGAGGAATCAGGCACCGGTCTCCGGCTGGCGCTCCCCGGCCAGCGCGGAGGCAATGGCGCAGATTGCCAGGATTCCGCCGATGATGGCGAGCGAAATGGTGATGGGAATTTCAATCCAGCGTGCGGCGAGCATCTTGAAAGCAACGAATGCCAGCAGCGCACCAAGTCCATAGTGCAGATAGCGCAACCGGTCCAGCAGCCCCGCAAGGACGAAGTAGAGCGAGCGCAGACCAAGGATAGCGGCAATATTCGAGGTATAGACAATGAACGGATCGCGCGAGACAGCAAGGACGGCAGGGATAGAGTCGGTAGCAAAGAGCAAATCGGTAACTTCGACGGCGAGAATAACGGGCAGGAGCGAGCCTTTGGTTGGCTGAAGACGGCGAATCCACTCCGGGATAGCGTCCTTGGCGGAATTGCCGAACAGCAGCCGCCACGCCGCATAGAGCAGAAATGCCCCGAAGATCCAGGTAATCCACTCGAAACGGCTAAGCAACGCGACGCCGACAGCGATGAAGATGGCGCGGAGCACGATGGCGCCGACAACGCCCCAGGTCAGCGCCTGCCTTTGGTGCCGCTCGTCGATGCCAAAGCCGCGGAAGAGAACAAGAAAGACGAAAAGGTTATCGATACTGAGCGAAGTTTCGATGGCGTAGCCGGCAATGAACTGTAGCCCGAGCGCGCGCCCCTGCTCGCGGGCGATCCATGCGGCAAAGCCAACCGAGGCGAGGATGAGAAAAACGGTCCAGCCCCACGCAAGCCGCTGGCTGAGCTTCGCATTCCGGCTGCGGCCAGTGAGGAACGCGTCAGCAAGCAGCAGCACGACAACCGCCGCATGAAAGCCGATCCACCAGAGCCACGTCGCGCCGCCGATCATAAGGAAGATGCTACAGGATCGGAAACGAAAGTATCGCTATCCCACCCTTGCGGCAAGAAAAAGCCGCAAGGATGGGGCACGGCAACTTGGAAGTTCCAACGCGTTAGAACTCGAACTTGAGCGCGAACTGCATCTCGCGCGGCGTTCCCGAGCCTACCGGACTTACCGGCGTTGTGGTGTTCACCGTCTGCTGAATGCTGCCAAAGCCACTCACGCCAAAGGTGGCCTGCGGCAGTCCATACTGCGGATGGTTGAAGATGTTGAAGAACTCCGAGCGGAACTCCAGCCGCACTTTCTCTGAGAGCGGAATCCTCTTCGTAGCGCCGAAGTCGATCTGCCATGCGCCGGGGCCGCGGCCCACATCGCGCGGCGCGTCGCCGAAGGTTCCGTCAGCCGGCGTGGTAAAGGCCGCCGGGTTGATCCAGTTGCCAATACCGCTGCCGCCCATCGGCTTGAGCGAAACGCCCGGCACAAGGTCCGGACGCGGGCTGGTAGCGTTGCCATCCGGCACGCTCGCCGAGGAGCGGTTGACGAGCACATTGACCGGGAAGCCCGTGCGAGCCAGCGCCATCGAAGTCAGCTCCCACGAGCCGGCCACGCTGCTCAGAAATCCGGGCTGGCTCAGGTACGGCTTGCCGGGACCGAAGGGCAGTTGATAAATCGCGTTGGCGTTCAGCACTTGGCGCACATCCCAGATGCCGCTGGCGCGCTCGCAGGCCGGGCAAGCCACATTCTGCGGCACCAGCGAGTCGCCGTCGCCGCTGCCGTTCGAGCCGTTGTCAATCTCGTGCGCCCACATATAATTCGCCGAGAACAGAACGCCGCGCGAGAACGACCGCTTCACCGCCGCTGAGAATCCGTGGTAATTGCTGCTGTCGTGGTTGCCGCGCCAGCTCACCATGCCGAAATTCGGATAAGGCCGCGTCCCGGTCAGCGAATTGACGACGTTTACCTCGGAGAGCGTGAGCAAGTAGACGCCCTGGCTGCCCACATACGAGAGCGTGCCGACAAAATCCCCCGGCAGCTCGCGCTGCACCGAGAGGCCCCACTGCTCCACGTAAGTGTCCTTGCGCTGCCGGTCGTCGTCGCGCGGCGAAATCACGCCCGTCGTGCCGGTGAGAAACGGATCGATCGGATAGCTGAGGTTGGGAATCGTCTTGTTCGACAGCGAATAGGCAAAGACCTCGTTGCTGATGGGCAGGTTCTGGTCGTCCAACTGCCCGTCCTCGTGATACATTCCGAATCCCGCGCGAACCACGGTCTTGCCATCCTTCGAGGGAGACCACGCCACCGCTACACGCGGATCGAGATCGCCGTAATTGGGCTGGCCGAAGCTCGCGCCCACGCCGCAAAACCCCTGGGGCCCACAGGTGGCAAAGTCAAACGGATTGGCGCGCGCCAGCACCTCGTGAAAGATATTGAGAAAGCTGTAACGCATGCCGAGGTTCAGACTCAGCGACGGCGTCCACTTGAACTCGTCCTGCAGGTAGCCGTAATACTGCGTCTTGCGCAGCCCGTTCACAGGCAGCGTTCCGTTCAGCGTCGCGGTGCTCACCTGGTTGGCATCGAAGGCCATGCACCCCGGGCACAGCTCACTGCCGGGATTGGTCGCTGTCGCAGCAAACGAGAGCGTTCCGGCCTCCGTATTTCCCTGGTTCAACTGCACGCGACGAATCTCCGCGCCAGCCTTGACCGTCTGCCGGCCGCGGCTCCAGGTCAGGTTGTCAATCTCGGAAAAGGTGTTGCCCGCGCCGACCTTGAACTGATTGTTGCTAAGCGTGGTAAAGCCCGAGACGGAAACCGCATAGGGGGCGCCGGTGTGGTTGAGGTTCAGGGTATCGGCCGTGCTGCGGTTGTATCCCACCTTGAACTCGTTCACCAGGCTGGAGCTGAAAACATGCAGCAATTCGATGCCGCCGTTGATCGGGCCCGAGGTGAGTTGCTGCTGGTCCTCAAGGTACTGGCCCGAGTTGCCCGCCAGCGGCTGCGTGTTGGCCGCGCGGTCCACGTTGACGCGCATAAACGCCGTGGTCTTTTCCGAGAAGCGATGGTCGAGCCTCAGCATCGCGGAGTTCTCGCTCTCCACCTGCCTGCCTTCGCTGGCAAACTGATCCACATTCGGATCGCTCGTCGCCGTCTGCCCTGCCGGGTACGCATTCACAATCGCCGCCAGCGCTGGCGAATCCGCCAGAACCCCGGCCCGGAAGGCGCTGCTCGGCACCAAGCCGCTCAGCGGAAATCCCCAGTTCTGGCGATATCCCTCATACGCGAGAAAGAAAAATGTTTTGCTGCGCCAAACCGGTCCGCCCAACGACCCGCCGAACTGGTTCAGATGAAACGGCGGCTGCGACGCGGTCGTCACCGGCAGAGGCTGCTCGGCGTCAAAGAAATTGTTGCGAAGATACTCGAATGCGTGCCCGTGCCATTGATTCGTTCCCGAAGGCGAGGTAACAGCCAACTGCGGCCCGCCTGTTCCGCCGGCTTCGGCAGTGGCCAGCATCGCGTCGATGCGAAACTCCTCAATCGTGTCCAGCGGGATGGAGAGCCGCACATAGGGCTGCTGCGCCTGGTTAATAACGTTCGTCGCGTCGATGCCGTCGTAGGTAAAGTTATCGTCGTCGCGGCCGCGGCCCGCAAAGCGAATCGAACGCTGATTGCTGCCGCCGGTATCCACCGCGCCCGGCACCAACGCGGTCAGCGTCGCCCAGTTGCGGCCGTTGAGCGGCAGCTCCTGCGCCTGTGCCTTTTCAATGCGCCCGCCCAGCGCGTCGGTGTTCGTATCCATCTGCTCGGAGCTGCTCGAAACCTCCACGCGCGCCTCGCCGCCCGACACCTGCAGCGTTGCATTCAGCGTGCGCGTTCTCCCAATCACCTGCTCGACGTTGACAAACGCCACGCTCTTGAAGCCGGCGTGCTCGACAGTAATCGTATAAACGCCCACCGGCAATTCGGGAATGTTATAGACGCCGCTCGACGAGCTGACAGCCTCGCGCCGAAGCCCCGTAGCCGCCTGCACGGCCTCAATATGCGCGCCGGGAACACGCTTTCCCTGCGCGTCTATGACCGTGCCGGTCAGGCCGGAGCGGTCCATCTGGGCCTCACAAAACCGGGCCCCACAAAAACTTACACCGATAAGAAGAACAGATAGAAGAGAGTGCGCTCTCCGCCAAGATGTACGCATGAGCCAAGTTTATCGGCGCGACAGTCACGGCGTGTTACGACTCTGTAAAGAATCCGCCACCGGTTAGCTGGTAGGCCGGGGATTTATCCCCGGCAACCGAACGGCTCCACTACTCTGCCCCTTATCGCAGATTTACCAGACGGATGGTTTCAAGGAAGACATCGCCGTCAATGGTAAGGCTCTTCGCGCTGATCTTATCCATTGTGTCCTGCGCGGTGTGGTGGTAGCTATTGTTGGGGCCGTAGTCGATGTCGATGATGTCGACCGATGGCACGCCGCGATGGACGAACGGCAGGTGATCGTCCTCCACCGGCTCTTCCATCTTGAAGAAATAGCGGTCGTAGCCGAATTTATGCGCCGCCTGCTTCACGAGGTCGGAGAGCCAGGGTGTCGAATTGGTCTCGCGCTGAATGTCGAGGTCCTTGTCGCCGATCATGTCGGCCAGCATAAACGCCTTGATCTTGCCGAGCGTGCCGTCGCGGCCCCACTTGGCGGCAAGATGCCGGCTGCCAAAAGTGGAGTCCGACTGCGACCAGTTCACAAATGCCTCTTCTCCATCGAAGAAGACAAGCCAGATCGAACAGCCGTCGTTGGGCTTGCCGCGAAGCTGGTCGGCAATCGCCATCAGCAGGCCGGTCGTAGAGCCGCCGTCATTGGCGCCGACAAAGTTGATATTGCGCAGCGGGTAGTTGGTCTCGTAGTGCGTGCCGAGAACGATGATGCCGGGCTTCTTGCCGGGAAACTTGACAATAAAGTTGCGAAGATTCACGGGCCCAATGGGCGTATCGGCGGTAAAGGCGTCTTCCTCAAGCTGGTCGCGCTGAAAGTGCGCGCGCAGAAAAGCCTCCGCCTTGGCGTGCCCAAGGCTGGTGGGCCAGCGCGGGCCAATCGCAACGAACTCGCGCGTGTAGGCCAGCGCCCGCTCGCCGCTGAAGTGTCCCTGCGCCGCAAGCGAAAGCGAGCTGACGCCTGCCAGAAACACAACGATCAATAACCGATGCAGGAATGCCTTCATGGAATCCGCCTCACGCGGCAGCAGCCGCATTTTCCTTTTTGCGCCGCCGATCCGGATGCACCCACCACGCCACCGCAATGCCGATCATGTACAAGGCCAGCATCGGCAGCGCATAGATGCACATCGTCCACGGATCGGGGCTGGGCGTAATCACCGCCGCGACGATAAAGATGAGGAGAATCGCGTAGCGGATGTTCTTCCAGAGAAACTTTGGGCTGACAATGCCGAACATCGCCAGAAAGAAGATGAGAATCGGCAACTCGAAGCTGATGCCAAGGCCGAGGATAACGGAGAGGAAAAAGCTGGTGTAATCCTCCACCGTGATAACGGGATTGAACCTGCTGCCGAAGCCGACAATCAGCACCTTGAGAGCGCCGGGGAGCACGAAGAAATAACCGAAGCTGGCGCCGGCGAGAAACAGCCCGACGGTGGCCGCCATGAACGGCACCACAAAGCGCTTTTCCTTTTGATACAGCCCTGGCGCAATAAACAGCCACACCTGGTAGAGCACAAACGGCGAGGCCAGAATGGCGCCCCCAACGAACGATACATACATGTAATAGTTCATTGGGTCCATGGGGTGCATGTAGTTCAGCTTGTTGGTAACGGGCAGATGCAGCCGGTCCAACGGAATCTGCACAATGCTGAAAAGCTGTTCATGGAAGTAGAAAGCCGTGAAAAAGCCAAGCGCAAGATAGATCGCCGAATGAATGATGCGCTTGCGCAGCTCCTCAAGGTGCTCCATGAGGCTCATGCCGGGCAGCTCCACGCGCTCGGTCACGGCGGCCCGAGCCTTGCCGATTGCATCTACCGGATCAACCATGCTGGGTTACAGTCTCCGTCTGCGAGGTAGATTCGGTGGTCGAGGCGGGCAAAGACGGAGCGGAAACTTCCGCTGCGGCAAGCGTTTCAGTATTGACATTGGCTGTTTCCGCGGACGGCTCGGAAGCGGCAAGAGCCGCCGCAGGACGAGCCGCGGCGACAACTTCCCCAGTAGACGGCGGCTGCAAAACCAAGCTGGCCACCGGGCTGCTTTCAGCCCCGGTCACAGGTGCGGAAAGGCGTGGCAGAGTCGGCTCGGCAAGGGGGTCCAAAGCAGATTCGACCGTGGGATCGACAAGCTCAGCCCCATAGGCAGGCTCTGGATTGGACGCCGCAAGCGGCAGCGGCTCGGCAGGCTGAGCGTGAACGGCAGCCTGCTCGGTCAGGACACGCTGCCGATCGGCCTCTTCCTTCTTCCTGCGGTCGGCATCCTCGGCCAGCCGCAACTCTTCTTCCATCTGGAACTTGAAGTCGTTCGAGGCCCTGCGAAACTCGTACATGAGCTTGCCAAGCTGGCGGCCGATCTGCGGCAGCTTGCGCGGCCCAAAGACCACCAGCGCCAGAACCATAAGGATCAGCGAGTCGGCCATGCCGAGTGTCGATAGCTCGATGGGCATAGGAGTTGCCATGAATGAACATGATACCCGCCTGCCGCGGGCGGTCACAAACCTGGTTTGTGCTACCACGTAAAGCCGCCCGAGGGCGGCGGCCACGCGCCAAGCAACTGGCGCAGCAGCACAATGCGGCCAAAGTGGTAAGCATTATGCGCAGCCAGGCTCTCAAACTGCTCGCGAACGGTCATCGTACGCGGCGGATTCGGCGGATGCGAGGTGCAGCGGATGAGCCGGCTGAGGCCCGCCTCAGCCTGGGTCAAATCGGCGGCCCGGCGGCTGCCGGCCAAGAGGCGTTCGCAAAGCTGAGGCCAGTATTCCCGCTCGGCGTCCTGAACGGTGGGAAAGGCATCCCGCGGACTGTCCGGATAGGGAGTTTCCGTGCCGGCAATCCATTCGAGCGTAATCTGCTGCCAGAAACAGATGTGCCACAACTCCTCATAAATCGAGCGCGGCGCCCCGTCCGGCAGGCGATGGACAAGCTCGTCGGTGAGCCCTTCCAGAATGTGGGAAGGCGGCGTATGTGCGCTGTTGCCGACAAGCGCGCGTTCGAGTTCGTTCACAATTTCCTCCTGCTGGCGAGCATCCCCTGTAGTCGGTCAATTTGAAAGGTATGAGCCCGTACGTTAAACGCCACAAACGAAACGGGCTTGAGCCCCCGAGGGAATGCTTCCCGTTCCCTGAATCGGGCCGTATTTGCATTACAATAATCTCAAATGCCGCGCATCGGACCTGAATCATTAGCCGATGCTGCCGCATCGATTAATGCACGGGCTGCAACATCCCCGTGGGCGGGCTCCGAGCCGGAAGAACGGCAAGGTGCAGGCGCTCACTGCGGCCGGAATTGGCTTTCAACATCCCCGTTCGCCGGACCAGCAAGACGGCCGGTAGAACTGAAGGCGGAACACAGTGACTCTGGTTTTGGACGAACAGGCACAGGCTGCAGAGGCGTGCAGTCTTGAGAACTATCTTCAGCTTCCCGATCACACAATGGACGAGCGCATAGCGGCAGCGCGTGCCAGGCTCGGCTCTTCGACTATCCTGCTCGGCCATCACTACCAGCGCGACGAGGTAATTCGCTTTGCCGACTTCACCGGCGACAGCTACAAACTCTCGAAGGTCGCGGCGGAGACCGATGCGAAGTATATCGTCTTCTGCGGAGTGCACTTCATGGCCGAAAGCGCCGATGTGCTGGGCCGGGAATCCCAACAGGTGATTTTGCCCGACCTGAATGCCGGCTGCTCTATGGCCGACATGGCCGAAATCTCGCAGGTCGAAGCCTGCTGGGACGCGCTTGCGCGCACCGGCATTTCGGACGAGATCATTCCAATCACCTACATGAATTCCTCCGCCGCCATCAAGGCCTTCTGCGGCGAGCACGGCGGGCTGGTTTGCACCTCCTCCAACGCGCGGCAAGCCTTCGAATGGGCCTTTCAACGCGGAAAGCGAATTCTCTTCCTGCCCGACCAGCACCTGGGCCGCAACACCGGCTACACAATGGGAATCCCGCTCGACGAAATGAAAGTCTGGGACCCGTGGGGCCTTGCGGGCGGCCTGTCCGCAAAGGATCTTGCAGCGACGAAAATCCTGCTCTGGAAAGGCCACTGCTCCGTGCACCAGCGCTTCCTGCCCGGCCACGTAGACGCGGTGCGGGCCAAGTACCCTGGAATTCAGGTCATCGTGCACCCCGAGTGCCGCTGGGAAGTCTGCCAGAAGGCCGATGCCATGGGCTCAACCGAGCAGTTGATCGCGACTGTGGAGCAGGCCCCGGCGGGAACAATGTTCGCCATCGGCACCGAAATTCACCTCGTCAACCGGCTCGCCCGGCGGTTCGCCACCGAAGGCAAGAAAATCATCACGCTCGATGACACCGGCTGCCTCTGCACGACGATGTACCGCATCAGCCCGCAGCACCTCGCCTGGGCGCTCGAAAACCTCGTTGAAGGCCGCGTAGTGAACCGCATCGCAGTGCGAAAGAGCGTGAAAGAATGGGCGCGCGTGGCGCTGGACCGAATGCTGGAGGCTAAGTAGACCCGACAATTTTTCCGAAATACGGAGAGTTTAGGAAGGTCAAGGAATTTCCCTAACTTTGCCATGGCGTATTGACCTGGGTTCGACCAGCACGTCAGAGTTATCCTAGAGTCAGTGGAACCATGCCGATGAAGACCTTCACACTCGACGAAGCACAATCGCTCTTGCCTGTTCTGGAGTCGCTCATGAAGCGCGCCATCGAGGGCAAGCAGGCTGCCGAGCTGGTGGAGGGCCGGCTACAGGAGCTGAACCGGCAAATCTATCTCTCCGGCGGGATGAGGGTAGACGTGACGGCAGTGGCGCGGGACCGGGCCGAGATCGAACAGCATGTTCAGCAGGCAAAAGAGACGCTGGCCGAGATTGACGCCATCGGCGTACAGGTCAAGGATCTCGAAACCGGGCTGCTGGACTTCCCTTTCCGGCTGGAGGACGAGGTTGTTCTGCTCTGCTGGCGGATGGGCGAGCCTGCCATCGAACACTGGCATACGGTGGAATCGGGCTTTCAGGGCCGGCAGCCGGTAGATGACCGCTTCCGACGGCGGCAGGGACCAACAGGCCGTCCGAATTAGATGGTTTTCCATACCGCCTAAAGCAGCGCGCTTTCAAAACCACGACAGATCAGAATTCCAGCGGCGTCAGGCCGTGGCCTGGATCAGAACGCAGGTAATGTTGTCGTGGCCGCCGGCCTTTTTGGCGGCTTCGATGAGGCTGCCGCAGCGGTCTTCGAGCGGCAGGTCGATCGATACGAGCGAGGCGATCAGCGCATCGGAGAGTTCGCGGGTGAGGCCGTCGGAGCAGAGTAACAGCAGGTCGCCGGGCTGGGCGTCGAAGTCGAAACAGTCGGGCGTGACGTGGGACTGCGTGCCGAGGGCGCGGGTAATCATATTGCGGAGCGGGGAGCGCAGGGCCTGCGCGTGAGTCATGCGGCCCAGGCGGACCTGCTCTTCGACGAGAGAGTGGTCGAGAGTAAGCTGCTCCAACTGGCCGGCACGGAGACGGTAACAGCGGCTGTCGCCGATGTTGAGAATCCAGACGTGCTGGTTGCGAACGATGGCCGCGACAAGAGTGGTTCCCATGCCGCTGAGCTTGTAATTGCGGCTGGCGCGGGAGTAAATGGCCTCATTGGCAATTGAGATGGCCTCTTCGGCGTCGGCGGGCAGCACGGCCGAGCCGTTGCGCTCGGAGAAGACGCGCAGCACCTCGTCGACGGCGATAGAGCTTGCAACCTCGCCGGCCGCGGCCCCGCCCATGCCGTCGCACACGACGTAAACGCCGTCCTCGACGGAGTAGCCGAAAGCATCTTCATTGGAGGCACGCTTACGGCCGCGATCGGTGAGGGCTGCTGCGACGAAGCGCACGACTGCGGTAGCCACGACAAAAACTCCCGTCAGCCAGTGTAAACCCGTACAGGCACAATTGGCACTGAAAAACAAAGCGAGCGGTTATCCCTGGCCGGAAGACCTGGGTTATTTGAGAGCGGCGACGGCGCTGAGCGGGGGCGGGGCTGGCAGGTCGAAGACCTCGATTCCATCCGCCATGACGACGGCGGCACGGCGGCCGGAGGGGGAGAGCGCAACGTTGCCGCCGGCATCGAAGATGGGGCTGGCCTGGGCGCGCAGCGCGATATTGCCGGTAGCGGCGTCGAGGACAAGAACCTCCTGGCCGAGAATGTCGCCGGAGCCCAGCGGAGTCATGGCATTGACGGCGTGGCTGGCGAGGAGGGTCTCGCGGGCCAAACGCGAGCCGTTGCGGCTGACGGCAAGGAGCGGCCAGACGGCGGTGTCGCTGCCCTGAAACTGCCATAGTCGCCTGCCGTCGAGCGTGAGGGCGACAAGGCTGCGGGTTCCGGAGCCGTTGCAGATGGAGGCGAGGAATTCGCTGGTCGAGAGAAAGTCGAGGCCGGGAACGCACTCGGAATCGACGACGCCGATGCGGCTGCTACCGCCGGTGAAATAGTCGAGAGCGAGCAGCCACTGCGGATCGCGGGAGCGGAGGGGTTCGATGTAGCCCTGGGAGTTGAAGGGCAGGCGCACGGCGGTGCGAACCCGGCTGGTGAGCAGAACCTGCCCGGAATTCGGGCCGGAACGGCGAAGGATGCGGAGAACCAGGTCGGGGGCCGCGGCTGGCGCATCGCTCGAATCGCTATCAGAAGTAACGGAGGCCCGCGCGGTATCAGGCGCAGTCACATCACCGGAACCGGGCTGCCTGGAGGCAGGCTCGCGGGAGTCGGCGAGGAGAAGATCGCGCTCCGGATTAAGCTGAAGCCCGAGAAGCGGTCCGGGGAAACGAAGCCAGGGAGCGAGTTGGAGGCTGGAGTCGCCAACCTGGATAGTGTTGCGGTCGCGGAACAGGAACTGGCCGGAATCGAGCATGTAGAGGTAGCGCTCGCGGTCGTGGACGGTCCAGAGTGCCTCGGCCTGCACTGTGCCGTCCGGAATCCGGAGGACAACGGCGCGGATGTGACGCTCGGTTTCTTCGGGCTGGCCCTTGGGATCGCGGCGCACGAGGCCGGGAACGCGAAAGGTGAAAAGGAGACGGTTTTCGTCGAGAAAATCCAGCGAGACGAGCGCATGACGCTCGCCGAGGTAGTAATCGCCGGGCGCCGCGAAACCAATCTGCGAGACGGGGATAGTGCAGGAAGGCGGCTGCGAGGAGCGGACGGGCGGCGGAGCCGGCGCGGGTTTGTGCCGGAAGGCAAAAGCCAACGGAGCGAGCAAAGCCGCCAGCGCAAAGCAAGCCGGAACGCGAACCGGGACGCGAGCCAAAGCGCGCGGCAGAACGCGGGGGGTCGCTGCGACCGGAATCGCTCTTCGTGGCAGGCATCTCATCGGAGATATTGTCGCAGGGCGGAGCGATGAGGGAACAGGGGGCAGAGAATAGAAAAGCTGACAACTGATCGCCGGCCTCCCGTATGCGAAATTAGAGGCAGCGATGAGCGAGATAGTCGGAAGCAAGCGGCCGGCCGCGCACTGGCTGGGATACGGAGCCTGCGCCGCGGCGGGCTGCCTGTGGGGCACGGGGTTTTACTTCGGACGGCTGGCGCTGAACGAGATGAGCGTGGAGTACATGGTTCTCTACCGCTTCTTCTTCGCCCTGCTGGGAATGCTGCCGGTGCTGCTGCGGCATCGCGTTCGGTTCACGCCAGGCGAGCTGAAGATGCTGCTCGTCTCAGCCGCGCTCGGAATTCCAGTGCAGTTTCTGCTTCAGTTTCACGGTCTGGCGCGGACAACGGTGAGCCACGCCGCCCTGATGGTGGGCTCTATGCCGGTGCTGCTGGCCGTGGCCGCAGCGCTCTTTGCCGGCGAGCGGCTGGATTGGATGGGCTGGCTGGCGCTGGCCGGCTCCACAGCCGGCGCGGTGCTGGTAACGCTGGGCGGAGCGCATGGCGCAGGCCACGCGGGAACCGGACACGGGGAGCCTAGCCTCGCCGGCGACCTGCTCGTTGTAGCCTCGCTGGTAACGGCGCTGTGGTGGGTTCTGCTCAGTAAAAAGCTCATGGCCCGGCACAGTCCGCCCGTGGTAACGGCCTACACAATTCTGGCCGGAACGCTGATGCTGGCCGCATGGATTCTGACGCCGCTGGCCGCAAAGCCGCTCTGCGCGCAGCTCGGAATTCCCAACGCCAGCGCGCCAATGCCCTTCGCCCGTCTAAGCGCGACCGCATGGATCGCACTGGCAGTCAGCGGCCTCGCCTGCACGGCGACCACAACGCTCCTGTGGAACTGGGGGATTCATCATGTGCCAGCCTCCCGCGCCGGGGTTTTTCTGAACATCGAGCCTGCGCTGGGCTCAATCCTCGGCGTAAAGCTGCTCGGCGAACACCTGGGACCGTATGCGTGGCTTGGAGGAGGCTTGATCGTGGGCGCGGCGGTGGCAATGACGGCGCGAGGGCGAGATCCGGAGCAGCTTCCCGAGGTAGTGCTGGAGTAAAAGCCGGCATTTCGAAGGTAGTCGGTCAGCTTGAATTTGCTTTGTAACAAGGCGCGACTGGTAGGCCGGGGATTTATCTCCGGCTGCCGAACAAGCCACATATGAGCGGGGGATTTAACGCCTGCTTCCAAACTGCCCACTACCTGAAGTAAAACCGGGCATTTCGCATCAAAATGAGGCGTATTCTGATGAGAGCACGACGATTCCCTCCCCGGAAGCAAGGACGACAATGGCAGAAATCGCAGTAGAGGCGGCGCAAACGCCGGCCCAGTTCCCCAATGTTCGCGTGGCGCTGCTTGGCGCCGGCAAGATGGGCGGCATTCTGCTGCAGGCCTTTCTCAAGCAGAACCTTTTTGATGCCGAGCAGATTCACGCCACCGTGGCGCACGCCGAGCGGGCCGTCGCGCTGAGTTCGCAGTGGGGCGTGGATGTATCGACGGACAACCTGGCCGCGGCGAAGCAGGCGGACCTGATTCTGCTCGGCGTAAAACCCTTCCAGGTGCCCGACCTGATCGAGAAGATCAAGCCCGCGCTGACGCCGGCCAAAACCATCGTCTCCTTTGCCGCAAGCGTCAAGACGCAGGCAATCGAAGAAGCCGCCGGCCTTGAAATTGCCGTTATCCGCGCCATGCCAAACACACCTTCCGCCCTGGGAGCCGGTGCAACCGGCCTCTGCAAGGGGCGCTTTGTGAAACCGGAGCAGATGGAACTGGCCGAACGAATATTCGAGACCGTGGGCCGCACCGTCACCGTCGACGAGAAGCACATGGACGCGGTAACAGGCCTGTCCGCCTCCGGCCCGGCCTACATTTACATCATTATCGAAGCGCTGGCCGAAGCTGGCGTAAAGGTGGGCCTGCCGCGCGACACGGCGACTCTGCTGGCCGCGCAGACCGTCTTTGGCGCGGGCAAGATGGTGCTTGAGACCGGCTATCATCCGGCGCTGCTCAAGGACGCGGTAACGACCCCGGCGGGCTGCACAGTGGATGGCATTCTGGAGCTCGAAGAAGGCGGTCTGCGCGTAACGCTCATCAAGGCCGTAATGCGGGCCACGGAGCGGGCCAAGCAACTGGCGGCCGGATAAGGCGGCATACATTCCCATGCAGGCGATGGAAGCAGAAGCCGTGTCGAACTCCGCCGTGGCAACACAGCGCCCATCGTGGCTGCCCGCCCGCATTCCCGAGCTTGACGGTCTCCGCGGCCTGGCAGTGCTCGGCGTTCTCGTCTACCACTGCCATCCGTTTCTCGTCGGCACGCCGGCCCACGAAGCGGCGCTGTGGGGCTGGGCGGGCGTAACGCTCTTCTTCGTTCTCTCCGGCTTTCTGATCACGTCGATTCTTCTCGAATCCCAGAAAAAGCCGCACTATTTCCGAAACTTCTATGGCCGGCGCCTGCTCCGCATCTGGCCGTTGTACCTGCTGGCGCTGGCAGCTTACGTCATACAGTGGGCCACCTTCGGCCCCGACCCGACAACGGCGGCAGTTCGCACCGTGCCGTGGTGGGCCTACGTGCTGCTGGTGCAGAATCTGCTTCCACTGCCGATGCCACCGGCGCTCGGACCAACGTGGTCTCTGGCGATTGAAGAGCAGTATTACCTGCTCTGGGCGCCAATGGTGCGTTATTTGAAACGCCCGTGGCTGCTGGCGCTGCTTCTTGCAGCAACGCTGGCAGGTTCGCCGCTGATGCGCATGCAGCACTTCTCCTGGTTTACTTCCACACACACCGTGACGCATCTCGACGGAATCGCGATGGGAAGCCTCGTAGGGCTCGCGCTGCACGCGCTCCGGCTGGACCGCCGTATATGGCTGATGCTGGGCTGCATTGGCATGGGGCTTGGCTTTTCAGCGGCAGCAACCTTCGCCGGCGGCACGATTTTTCTCGATTCCGCGCTGACGGTCGGCTTCGGCGGCACATTGCTGGCCGCAATCGCATCCACCGGCTCCGGCAGCCCCTTCAATGCGCTTCTTAGGCGTGGCCCGCTGCCCTTCTACGGCAAAATCAGCTACGGCCTCTACATGACGCACATCTTCGTCTTTATCTATCTCGGCTGGTTCAATACCAGGCTCGCCGCCTTCGGCACGCCCGGCAATCTGGCCGTGGTGGCAATGCGCGTAACGGCCTCGACCGCCGTGGCCGCGGCGCTCTGGTACGGCTTTGAATCAAAGATTCTGCGGCTGAAGCGATTCTTTTAGCATGTTGTTGATGCACCGGCCGGATCGCAGAGCAATCCTGTCTTAACGCGATGACCGGGCCACCTTTAGCACGCAGGTGACATCCATCACTCTCAGGCAAGCCCCAATGAGTGTAGGCTAGTTTGGCACGCCATTTTACGCAGCGAGGTCAATTATGAGCGCAACAGCCGCAACCGAAACCGCCGCCTCCCCGACCGGAGGCCCGCTGACCGCCGAAGAGCTTCGCCGCATGAACGCCTACTGGCGCGCCGCGAACTATCTCTCCGTGGGGCAGATATATCTCAAGGACAATCCGCTCCTGGAGCGGCCTCTGACACTCGACGACGTAAAGCCGCGCCTGCTGGGCCACTGGGGCACCACGCCCGGGCTCAACTTTCTCTACCTGCACTGGAACCGCATTATCAAACAGCGCGATCTGGACATGATTTACATCATCGGCCCCGGTCACGGCGGGCCGGGGATCGTTGCCAACACCTATCTCGAAGGCTCATACACGGAGACCTATCCGCACATCGAGCGCAACAGCGACGACATCAAGCGGCTCTTCCGCCAGTTCAGCTGGCCTTACGGCATCCCGAGCCACGTGGCGCCGGAGACGCCCGGATCGATTCACGAGGGCGGCGAGCTGGGCTACTCGCTGGTGCACGCCTACGGCGCGGCTTTCGACAATCCCGACCTCATCGTGGCCTGCGTAGTCGGCGACGGCGAGGCCGAAACCGGCCCGCTGGCCACAAGCTGGCACTCGAATAAGTTTCTCAATCCGGCCACCGACGGTGCGGTGCTTCCCATCCTGCACTTGAACGGCTACAAGATTGCCAACCCGACGATTCTCTCGCGGATTCCGCACGAGGAGCTCGAAAGCCTGATGCGCGGCTACGGCTACGAGCCGTTCACGCTCGAAGGCCACGAGCCGGAAGAGATGCACCAGAAGGCCGCTGCAATCTTCGACGAAATCTTCGACCGCATCGCGGCGATTCAGAAGGCGGCACGCGAGGAAGGCTCAACCGAACGCCCACGCTGGCCCATGTTAATCATGCGCACGCCCAAGGGCTGGACCGGACCCAAGTTCGTAGACGGCAAGCCTGTCGAAAACACCTGGCGCGCCCACCAGGTTCCTTTCAGCGAACTGCGCGAGAAGCCCGACCACCTCAAGCTGCTCGAAGACTGGATGCGGAGCTACAAGCCCGAGGAATTGTTCGACGAAAAGGGCACATTCCGCGAGGAGTTCGCCTCTCTGGCGCCAATGGGCCGGCTGCGGATGGGAATGAATCCGCACGCCAACGGCGGACTGCTGCTCAAGCCGCTCAAAATGCCGAACTTCCGCGAGTTTGAAGTGAAGATTCAGAAGCGCGGCGAAAAGGATGTGGAATCGACACGCATTCTCGGCAAGTTTCTTGAAGCCGTGATGCAGGCCAATCTCGACCAGAAGAACTTCCGCGTCGTTGGCCCCGACGAAACCGCCTCGAACCGCCTTCAGGACGTGATTCCCGTGACGGGCAAGGCATGGATGGCCGAAACGCTTCCGGTAGACGAAAACCTTTCGCAGACGGGCCGCGTGATGGAAGTGCTTAGCGAGCATCTCTGCCAGGGATGGCTCGAAGGCTACCTGCTCACAGGCCGCCACGGCTTCTTCTCCTGCTACGAAGCCTTCATCCACATCATTGACTCGATGGTGAACCAGCACGCGAAGTGGCTTAAAACGACACGGGAAATCCCCTGGCGCAAGCCCATCGCTTCGCTCAACTATCTGCTCAGTTCGCTGGTATGGCGGCAGGATCACAACGGCTTCTCGCACCAGGACCCCGGCTTCATCGACCATCTGATGAACAAGAAGGCCGACGTGGTTCGCATCTATCTGCCGCCCGACGCCAACACGCTGCTCTCCGTAGCCGACCACAGCCTCAAGAGCCGACACTACATCAATCTCATCGTGGCCGGCAAACAGCCCGCGCCACAGTGGCTCTCGATGCATGAAGCCATCGAGCACTGCACCGTGGGCGCGGGCGTGTGGGAGTGGGCCTCGGACAAGGGCGAGCCGGATGTGGTGCTGGCCTGCTGCGGCGACGTTCCCACCATGGAAGCGCTGGCCGCTGCGACGATTTTGCGCGAGCGGATTCCCGATATTAAAATCCGCGTGGTGAATGTCGTCGATCTGATGGCGCTGCAGCCGCAGTCCGAGCACCCGCACGGCCTCAGCGACGAGGACTTCGACACGATCTTTACCAAGGACAAGCCCGTCATCTTCGCCTTCCACGGCTATCCGTACCTGATCCACCGGCTCACCTATCGCCGGCACAATCACGACAACATCCACGTGCGCGGCTACAAGGAAGAAGGCACTACGACAACGCCCTTCGACATGTGCGTGCTGAACAACGTTGACCGCTTCCAGCTCGCCCTGGACGCAATTATCCGCACGCCGCGGCTGGCCGATCAGGCCGATGCGGCGCGGCAGTGGTATTCGGAGCAGATTCAGCGGCATAAGTTGTATGTCGCAGAACACGGCGACGACCTGCCGGAGGTGAAAGACTGGCGTTGGCCGGGGGATCGCTAAAAGCGAGTACTCCCCCTGCCAATCCTTTTTGCGCGAGGCTCTTTTTCATGCCGACATTGCCGGTTCTTGTCTTAAACAGCGGGTCTTCTTCCATTAAATTTTCGGTGTACGAGGCTTCCGACGGAGAGCGCACCAAGCTCTTCGAAGGCGCTGTGGACGGCATCGGCACCGACCAGGGAAAGTTCTGGATCAAGGATGCGGCCGGAACAAAGCTAATCGACGAAACGCCTGCGGTGCCGAACCGCGACGCGGCTTTCAAACTGGTGACGGACGCTGTCAGCAAGTCTCCGTTTCCGTATCCGGTGGCCATCGGCCATCGCATGGTCGCGGGCGGGCCGAAGCTCCTCCAGCATCAACGCATTACTCCGGAAGCGCTCGATGAGATGGAGCGGCGAGTTGCATTTGCGCCGCTCCACTCGCCGATTGCGATTTACATCATGCGCCAGGCAGAAAGGCTCTTCCCCGGCGTGCCGAATTTCGTCTGCTTCGACAGCGCATTTCACAGCACGATTCCCGAAGCGGCGGCGCGGTTTGCCATTCCCGAGTCATACGTGGAACAGGGCGTGCGGCGCTACGGCGCGCACGGCATCAGCTACGAGTCGATTGTCTATCAGCTCGGCCGCGAGCTTCCATCGCGACTGATCGTCTGCCACCTCGGCAACGGCGCCAGCATCACCGCCATCCGCGACGGGCGTTCGGTAGACACCAGCATGGGGCTGACGCCAACCGGCGGCATCATCTCCGGCACGCGGACCGGCGACATCGATCCCGGCGTGATGCTCTACATCCTGCGCGATATTGCCGCCGAGTACCCGACGACAAACGCGGCCGCCGATCAGCTCGAAACGATCGTAGCCAAGAAGTCCGGCCTGCTCGGCGTCTCCCGGCGGTCCAACGACATGCGCGATATTCGCGAGCACCTGAGCCGCGGCTGTCCGCACTGCGGCATGGCGGTGGCGGAGTTCACCTACGTGATTCGCAAGTTCATTGGCGCGTATCATGCCGTGCTGGGCGGGCTCGACATGCTGGTCTTTACCGGCGGAATCGGCGAGAACGACACGCAGACGCGCATCGATATATGTGCAGGTCTGCAGCATCTAGGGATTCAGCTTGACCCGGCGCGAAACAACGTGCGCGGTTCTGCAACAATCTCCGCCGAGGGCTCGCCGGTAGAGATTCGCGTGATTCCGCCCGCCGAGGACCTGCTGATTGTGAACCATGTAGTGCGGCTGCTCGAAAGCTGACAACTGTTCTACACTGGAATGTTCCGATTGGAGCCTTTCCGCATGTCTGCCGCGACACTTCCCATACACGCACAACGCCTCCCCTCACCCGCACTACGGCGTTTTGCGTGGGGCGTGCTGGCGTACTTCATCGCGGTGATTCTCTGGGGCGCGCTGGTGCGCGCCTCAGGCTCCGGCGCGGGCTGCGGCGACCACTGGCCGCTGTGCAACGGCACCGTGATGCAGCATTCGCCGCGCATCGACACAATCATCGAGTTCACGCACCGCATCACGAGCGGCCTCTCGTTCTTTTCCGCCGTCGGGCTGCTGGTCTGGACCTTCGCAGGCACGGTTCGCGGCCATCTGGCGCGGGCCGCATCCGTTTGGGCGGTTGCTTTCACACTGATTGAAGCCGTGCTCGGCGCATTGCTCGTTAAACTTGGACTAACCGCACAAAGCCAGTCGCCGCTTCGCGCACCATATCTCGCCCTGCACCTGACAAACACGCTGCTGCTGCTGGCCGCGCTCACACTCACGGCACACCTGTTGGGCCGCAAATCCGGCTACACGCGACAAACTGTCCGGCTCACAGCGCCAATCGGCGCGACAATCGCGGTTGTAATCACGCTCGTTGTCGGTGTAACTGGATCGCTCGCCGCGCTCGGCGACACGCTCTTTCCCGCAAGCTCGCTCAGCGCGGCGCTGGCTCAGGACTTCTCCGCCACAAGCGGCTGGCTGGTGCGCTGGCGGTGGACGCATCCCACGATTGCGTTTCTCTCCGCGGTCTTCCTCATCTGGCTGCTGCTTCGCGCCGCAAAGAAGACGCCGCACTGGGATAATCGCGGCCTCTCCGCGCTGGTGCTGACACTGCTCGCCGCGCAATACATTCTCGGCGTGCTCGATGTAACGCTGCTCGCTCCAACGTGGCTCCAAGTAGCGCATCTGCTCGGCGCGGACCTGCTATGGGCGGCACTGGTAGTGCTAGTAGCGCGTGTGGCGCTGGAACCGATAAGTGCAGGGAATAAGAAGGAATAGGCAGCAAGGATTAGAAAGCAACAGCCGGGTACCCCACCCTCGCGGCGTCTTTGTTTTGCCGCCAGGGTGGGATAGCACGAACCTTTCCCACTCGCTCTTCCTGTCCTACTTCACCAACACTCCCGCCGCAATATACTTCGTTCCATTCACAACCGCCTCAATCACCGGCAGGCTCGGCGTTGCCGTGAGCCACTCAATCTTGCCATCGCGCAGAACCACGGTGTCTTCAGCCTTGGTACCGCGAATACTCGGGTTCCACGCAAAAGCCTGACTGTTGACAACGGTCTCCGCGCCCTCGGGCGTAGCAACCCACTCGCGCTCTCCGTAGCCCGTAGCCCCGCCCTGATGATGAAGCTGCTCCTCGCCCACAAATCCCTGCGCCACATAAGCATCTTTCGCCACTCGAAACAACTGTGCCGAGGTTGCTTCCACGCGCGTCGCATCGAGCAGAGCCGCATTCACCTGCGCAGAGGCCTTGAAGAGCGCGGCAAGCTCAGCCGGCAGCTCGCCAAAGTGGAGGTAGCGCGTAATCGAGATTGTCAGCCCCCACTTGCGCGAGCAGAGATTCAGCATTCCGTAGTGCTTGAATCTCGCCCCGCGCGGCACAGCGTGCTTGTACTTGAAGATGCGCTCATCGACCGCGTAGAGCGAGACCGAAGGCAGGATGCCGCGGCGCAGCAGGTTCCCCGCCGTGATGGATTCGAGGTCGTACTCGTTCATCCCCGGTTCAACCTGGTGCAGCGACTCGACGGTGGCGTCTGCGGTCTGCGTTCCCAGCCAGCGATAGCGCGCCAGTTCCGTCTCGCTCAACGACTGGCGCAGCGGGTAAAGATTGACTTGCGTAAGGCCCGCAACGGGAGTGTCTGTGCCTAACGCACCGCCTGCAAGCTTTTGCGCGGTGGCAACAGTGTCATCCGCATACCACGGAAAGAGAACCGGCTCGAAGTCCAACGCGCCGAACTCCTCGTCGTACAAGCGTGGAGCCTCGTTCTCCGTGGTGAGATAGTAGCGCCCGCCATCGGCAGTAACGAGCAGCGAGGCAACGCCGGTTTCCGCCGGAGTTGCCACGCGCACCTCAACCGCTCCGCCCGTGATCCACGCAACGTTTTCATTGCGGCGCAGCAGAATTCCTGCGAGCTTCTGCGCTCGCAGGAATTCGACGAGCCGCTCATGCTTGGCATCGAGTTCGGCGTTCCATGCAGCCTCGCTCACAACAGTCGTGCCGCTCACCACAAGCGCTTTACGAATTCGTTTGCTCATGCGTCGTTTCCTATTCCCTGCTTCCTGCTTTAGTCCAGCTCGGGGTGGTAGTGGCTCTCCCAGCCAAGATAAGTCGTAGCCGCCTCGTGAATGGCTTTCGAGACATCGGAGAAATTAGCGGCAACGTGGTGTTCGAAGCCTTCGCGGCAGATGTATTTAAGCAACTTCTGGAGCTGCGGAATCTCCGCCACGCCGGCGCCGCCGAAGGTGGTCAGCGGATCGTCGGTGAATCGCCCCTTGCCGGTGTAGCCGCGGATGATGCCCCTGCGGTCGTCGGTTGAGAAGCGGGCATAGCTCATCTCGCCGGCCTTTACGATGCCCTCGCAGGTGCCGTAGGTGTGCTCCTTGCCTACCGTGCCGGCGATGATCTGCTGAAAGTCCATCTTCACTTCCTTGAAGAAGTGTTTGGGCAGGTTCGAGCAGTGGAAGCAGACGCACTTGTTCGGGTCCGTGCCGTAGTTGTTGTTCCAGTCCAGCAGCGCCGAGGGCGTGCCGCTGGCCAGCGCCAGCATGTACATCGAGAGCGTGCCCGGCACATCGACCTCGCAGGCCGAGGGAATCAGGTTCTCGCTCATCATGCTCATCACCGTGCACGGCACCACGCCGAAGAACTCCTCCATTGAGGTCCAGCACTGCACGGCGCTGATGGTGCAGTTGGTCTGCTTCATCCACGTTTCAATCACCGCGCCGAGCTTCGCCATCTTGAGCAGCGCTTCTTCCGGAATGCCGGAGGTCGAGACGTATCCCTTGATGGCGGCGAGCTTGGCCTGCGCCAGATCGTCGTTGTCCTTCAAGCGCTCGATGCGGCCGAAGATTTCGGAGAGATCGATGGGATCGACGGAGATGCCGGCGGTTTCGAGAATGCGCTCCGAGTAGCGCACCGTGTTGAATGCCGCGGGGCGTGCGCCAATGGAACCGATCTTGAGATTCTTCAGGCCCTTCACGATGCGACAGACGGCGGAGAACCATTCGAGGTCCGCCTTGAACTCCGGCGAAGTCACGGCCTCAGTGTGCAGCGTGGTAAGCGAGTAGTTGATGCCGTACTGCATCATGTTGTTACATGCGCTCATCTTGCCGCAGAACGAATCACGGCGTACCGCAATCGTCATATTGTCGGAGCGATCAGGCGTGGCCTGCACCAGCACCGGAACCTTCAGCCCCGACAAACGAATCGCGTCCACGATGCCGCGCTCTTCGCCGAAGTTCGGCAGCGTAACGATGATGCCGTCTATCTCTTCTGCATGCTGCTTGAAAAGCTCCGCGCAGCGCTTCGACTCCTCATAGGTTTCGACAGCTCCATGCTTCGACTGCTCCGGCGAGAGCACAACAGCCTTCGCGCCCGCGGCCTTCAGCACCGCAAGAATCTCTTCGCGGCCCGTCTTCGCCAGGTGATCGGGAAAGAAGCCGCGGTTCCCTACTACCACTCCAAATGTCATTGTTCGTTGCGCTACCATAAGTGCTTACTCCTTGAAAGTTCGAAGCGGGGGCTAAAGCCCGGTGTTAGTTTTCTCCCGTTTCGCCTGCCGGGGATGAATCCCGGCCTGCCAGTCGTGCCCTGTTACAAAACGAATTCGAAGTTACAAAACGAACTCAAACCGATCCGCTACCGCGCCACATTCAGCGTTGCACGCCTATAGCAACAAGGCCGCTTGCAACACGCTTACTTCGCAATCCGCCCAGGACGAAATCTGACCAGATAGATTACGCCGACCAGCAGCAGTAACCCACCCCACCAGATAGGCGTGTGCAGATTGGTCAACTGCACTCCCTGCGGATAGAGTCCCGTGCTCAGCTCATACAAGCCGTAGCCGAAGACCATCACTCCGTAGAGGAACAGCAACACTCCGATGAAAAACCAGATGGGAATCCCTGAACCGTGCATGTCTCGTCCCTTCCTTTACCAGAACAGAATGTTCAGAACCGCAAAGATGATAACCACCAGCACAGCCCAGGCCCATTCGTTCTTGTAGAGCGGCACCGGCTCTTCCTTGGGCAGGACTGTTGCGCCATAGACCAGTCCATTCAGCTCCGCCACCGGCCGCGGCTTGGTGAGCAGGCTGACGACCACCACGATAACCGCGGCGAAGACAAACGCCCACAGCGCGCGGAAGACATTCTCGGCCATCGGCTTGGCATCGGGCGAAAGCGCCACGGTGGCCAGCGCCGACGGCGTGAGCTTGACCCACATAAACAGGCCGGCCGAAAAGATGATGCCCAGCATCAGGCCCAGGAAGCCAGCCAGTTTGGTCGCCCTCGTCCAGAACATGCCCAGCAGGATAGTGGCCAGCAGCGGCGCGATGAAGATCGAGAACAGCGCCTGCACGTAATCCATGATGCCGTGCGCGTGCATCACCAGATAGGCCGCGCCAATGGAGACAAGCACGCCGACCACAATCGCAAGCCGGCCCACCATTACGTAATGGCTGTCGGAGCCTTTCTTGTTGATGAGCGGCTGGTAGATGTCGTAGGTCCACACCGTGGAGAAGGCGCTCACGTTGCCTGCCATGCCGCTCATAAAGCCGGCAATGAGCGCGGTAATGCCGAGTCCGAGCAGGCCGGGGCCCAGGTAGCGAACCATCATCAGCGGCAGCGCTTGATTGTAGCTGTGCAGTTCCGCATCCGCGCCGCCAGCCAGCACCTTCTGTTTCGACTCGGGCGAGAGGTTGGTCTTCTGCATGGCCGCAATACAGGCGGCTGGATTCTCCGGCTGGCTGGCTGAGTTGAGCGTGCAGGCGGCAACAACGTCCTCGCCCACCAGTTGGCGACGGCTGCCGTCGGCGTTCTGCAGCAGCACCAACCCCAGCAGGCCGGGCAGAATCACGATGAACGGCACGGCCATCTTAAAGAACGAGCCGATAATCGGAGCCATCCGCGCAGCGCGCAGGTTGTGCGCGGCCAGCACGCGCTGCACGACAAGGAAGTCCGTAGTCCAGTAGCCGAAGCTGATGACGAAGCCCAGGCCGAGCACGATGCCCGTCCAGTGCACACCCATGGGGTTGCTGGCAAAGTGGCCCGTATCGCGCCACAGGTGGAGGTAGCTGTCGGGGTTGACGCCGCTCATCGTCTGCAGGTTCGTGAGAATGCGGGTCTTCAGTCCGGTAACTCCGCCCGCCTGGTAGAGCCCGAGGATCGGCACCAGCAGCGCGCCGCCCCAGATGAGCACAAACTGCAGCACCTCATTGAAGATGGCCGAACGCAATCCGCCGAGGCCCACGTAGAGCGCCACCGCAATGGACGAGACAAAGATGCTGAACGTGATGTCCCAGCCCAGAACGACCTTCATCACCACGGCCATGGCGAACATGTTCACGCCGCTCATCAGAATCATCTCGATGGCAAACGAGAGGGCCGCCACGGTGCGCGCCCCGCCGCCATAGCGAAGGTCGAGATAGCCCGGCACCGAGTGCGTCTTCGAAACGTAGTAGAACGGCATCATCACCAAGCCCAGAAAGAGCATGGCGGGAATCGCGCCTATCCAGTACCAGTGCGTGGCCAGAATGCCGTACTGATACGCGGAACCGGCCCAGCCCATCAGTTCCAGCGAGCCCATGTTGGCCGACACAAAGCTCAGCCCCGCAACCCAGGCCGTCATCTCACGGCCAGCCATGAAAAACTCTTCGCTGGTGTTGGATTTCCCTTTCAGGTAGAACCCAATCCAGATCACCATCCCGAAGTAAATGGCGATCACAGCAATATCAAGCAGCCTGAGATGCGCCAATGGCTCCGTGTTGAAGGCCAGGAGAGCAGGAAACGGTGTAACGGAACCGGCGGCTGGAAAACCCGAAAAAAAATCGAACATGTGTCACCTGACCTGGGTGAATACGCCCGCAACTCCAATGAGCGCTCGCCCTCAAGTAAATGGGTTTACTGCATGGCTTGTCAAGCGTCTTGACGCGCCGGCTGCTACAAAGTAGTCCACAGCTATGCGGCGGCAGTGTATCGTCCGAGGACCGCGGTGCGCCAGAGCCATCCTCACATTCGCAGAGATCAGCACCGGGAGCCATTTTTTGCGAGTTCCAGCAACCGAGTTTCAGAAGCGTGGGCAGCGCCTGCCGCGGCCCCGCGCATGAAGAATCCTTATGCGTTTGCTATTGAATTCCAGCCCCGGCGGCGCTAACGTGGCTTATGCCGCAAAGCGCGTCTCATCTCCCTTCTGCCGGCGCCGCACCCTCCTGCGTGCCGATGGCGCGTCTGGCGCTTTCCCGTCCGAACCATACAGCCCAAAGGAGAATCACCCATGAATCCTCTTGTCGATTCTGTTGTCTCTAGCGGACTTTCGCGCCGTTCCTTCTTCCGCTTCGCCGCCGGAGCCTCCGCTCTGGCCTCCATGCCCATCCTCACCGAATCCCACTTGGCCTTTGCCCAGCGCCCCCACTTCGCCGATCCCAACATTGGCATTCATATTGACGCCAACGAAAATCCGCTCGGCCCCTCCGAGGCTGCCCGCAAGGCGATGGTAGAGATTGTTCCCCGCGGCGGGCGCTACCTCTTCAACATGGAGATGGATCTGACGGAGAGCTTCGCCAGGATCGAAGGGCTCGATCCGGAGTGCGTGAAGGCCTTTGCCGGCTCCAGCGAGCCGCTGCATTTCACAGTGGTGGCGAACACCAGCAAGGACCGCCCGCTGGTGGTTGCCGACCCCGGCTACGAAGCGCCGATGTGGGCCGCGAAGGTTTCCGGCGCGCAGGTTATCAAGGTTCCACTGGCCGATCCTAACGGCGAAGCCAAGCACGACGTAAAGGCGATGCTGGCTGCATCGTCGAATCCCGGCGTGATCTACATCTGCAACCCGAACAACCCGACAGGCACCTGCACGCCGCGCGCCGACATCGAGTACCTTGTGGCGAATGCGCCCAAAGACACGGTGATCCTGATCGACGAGGCATACATTCACCTCTGCGAGCAGCCGCGCTCGCTGGATTTCGTGAAGGAAGGCAGGAACGTGGTCGTTCTGCGCACCTTCTCCAAGCTGTACGGCATGGCGGGCATCCGCATGGGCTTTGCCATCGGCCCCAAGGAACAGTTGGCCAAGTACCAGTACTTCGGGCAGAACTCGCTGCCAATTACAGCGCTGGCAGCGGCCAAGGCTAGCATCGAGGACAAGGATCTGGTGCCGACGCGGCGCAAGTTCATCGGCAACGTGCGTATGGAAACGCTGTCCTGGCTCAAAAGCCAGGGCTACGCGGTAACGCCTTCCGAAAGCAACTGCTTCATGCTCGACGTAAAGCGCCCAGGGCAGCAGATACAGGCAGCGCTGGCGTCCAAGGAAATGTACATCGGGCGCATCTGGCCGGCGTGGCCCACACAGGTCCGCGTCACGGTGGGCACAAAGGACGAGATGCTGGCCTTCCGCAAGGCATTTACGGATGTGATGTCGGCCCCGCCCTCTTCCACAGCCGGTCTGCGCGCTCCCAAACTCCCCGGCCGCCTCGCCCAGACACCGTTCACGCACATGTCGTAAATATAGGTTGGGTAGGCCGGGGATTTATCCCCGGCAATAAGTTCCGCCAAAGATGCAAGAGCCCTCGCCTAAGCGAGGGCTCTTGCATTAGCAAAGAGAAGCCCTGCCCGAAGACAGGGCTTCTGTCGAGCGGATTTGCCACTCTAAAAGATGATCTTGAGAGCGAACTGGGTATTGTAGGGCTCGCCCGCGCCGATGCCAGGAGCGCCGTTGAAGCTGCCAATGGTGGTATAGAGACCCAACTGACCAGTGTAGGCGTAGTTGGGATTGATGTCTGCCAATGGCCCCGCGTAGTTGGTCTTGTTAAAGAGGTTGAACATCTCGACGCGGAACTGCGTGGTGACGCGCTCGCCAATCCTGGTGTTCTTGAAGACCGAGAGGTCAACGTCGCCATAGCCGGGTCCGACGAACTCGTTGCGAGACGTATTGCCCCAGGTTCCATTATCCGGAGTCGCAAAGGCATCGGGGTTGAGCCAGTTGAGCCCCTGGCCATCGACGACGCCGCCCTTGCGGAACCCCTTGTAGGGATTGACGCCGGGGACGAGATTAGCGCGCTGGTTGCCCTCGTTGGTGCCCGAGGTGTCAGTCGCGCTGAACACGGAGAAGGGACTGCCGCTGTGGAAGGTGAGGAGGCTGTTGACCTGCCATCCCTTGGTGAGAGGGGGCAACACGTGCGAGCCTGGCACATCCCAGGTGACAAGGCCGGTGAAGATGTTGCGCAAGTCGAAGTCCGACGAGCCGTAGTCGCCCCGGAAGTTGGTACTGTCCTGGGGCAGCGATCCGCGATAGGCTGTTACCTCATCGAAGCTGTGCGACCAGGTGTAGGCGGCCTGGAGCGTAAATCCGTGGAGATTGGACGCGCGCAGTGTGGCCTGGAGCGAGTTGTAGTTCGAGTTGCCGATGCTTTCGATCTGGTTGATAAAGCTGTAGGGAGTGCCGTCATAGGCCACCAGGACGCCGTCATAGGGACGGACGCCGATGCCGGTGGGGTCGAGCGCGGCCTGGTTGATGTCGAGAATCGAAAGCTGGTGGCGGCCCGCGGTGCCCACAACGCCCAACTGCGCCACAACCTTGGGAGAAATGCTCTGCTCAATCTGCAGGTTGTAGTTCAAGTTGTGTGAAGGCTTGAAGTTCTTGTCGATGGAAAAGAGGCTGTACAGCGACGGTGCGCTTCCCCCGGTGAAGACATTGACGCCGTCCTGAATCACGACATCATTGACGGTGGAGGTGCGCACCGAGGTTGCGCTGGTGGGATTGCCCTCGACGCCGTTGGGCGCGCCGTTGTTGGGGCGGTTGTCGAGGAATGGATTGAGGTTCGGCGTGTCGTAGTAAAGGCCCGCGCCCAGGCGGACGACTGTGTGAGGCGTGGCCTGGTAAGAGAGGCCGACACGGGGACTGAAATTCGTGTATGTGGGATTGTAAAGCGTGTCGATATTATCGCCCTGAATGCCGATGCCGTCGCCGCCCAGCTCAGGACGGAAGACAGAGAGATTCTTGTAGTCGTTGTGCAGCGGGCCTTCGTAATCCCAGCGGATGCCGTAATTGACGTTGAGCCTGGACGTGACCTGCCAGGCATCCTGGGCGAAGAGATCGAAGGTGTTGACGAAGACCTGGCGGTCCGGGTCGCCGAGAGCGATAGAGGCGGTCACAGCCTGTCCGGTAAGGAAGTCCGCCAGCGAATTGACCAGGGAGTTGTCGGAGTCCCAGCCGCCCTGCGAGCCGTCGAACTTGAACGAGCCGAGAGAGTGGCGTTTGTAGAACTCGTCGAGCTGCGCCTGGCGGAACTCACCGCCGAACTTGAACTGGTGCTTGCCTACAACCCAGGAGAGGTCATCGGTAAGGTGGCCGGTGATGTCGTTGCGGCCCTCGGGAGGCGTCTCGCCGGTGTTATCGAAGCCCACGATGTCGATGTTTGGAGCGCCCTTTTGCGTAGACCCTGTGATGAGGCCAAGCGAGGCTGCGTCGAAGTCGGCGTTCGCGTCGAAGAAGACCTGGTTGAAGTAGTTCACGCCGGCCAGCACCTGGTTGGTGACCGTCGGCGAGAAGACATGGTTATAAACCAGCGCGTAGTTCTGCACGTGAAGCGGGGCGACCTCGTAGTACCAGGGGAGATAGGAGCCAACGGGAGCTTCCTGGTTGCCCTGGCCGACAAACCAGTGGGCAGTGATGGAGTTCTTGTCGTCGATGGTCCAGTCGATCTTGCCCAGGCCGTTGTAGCTGTAACCGAACTCGGGCGTGGCGGCGAGATAGTTGTGGAGCGATGGCGCGCCGGAACCGCCGCTGGTGGCGTCCGTGGGCCAGAGGGTTTGCAGCAGCTTCTCTGCAAGGGGGTTCACGGTCTCCTCTTTCGCCTGGATGAGGGCGAGGGCTGCCGACTGATAAGGCTGATCGGGCACAGTGGCCTTATCCGGCACACCGATAGTGAAGCGCTGGTGCTCATAGGTGACGAACCAGAAGAGGTGGTCTTTGATGAATGGCCCGCCGGCAGAGAAGCCATAGTTGTAGTTGCGGACCTCCTGCTTTTCAGGCGCGGTGAAAGGGTTGGTAGCTCCAAAGAACTCATTGCGGTTGTAGTAATAGGCCGAGCCGTGGAGCCGATTTGTACCGGACCTGAGCGAAAGGTTTACGCTGCCGCCGGGGTTGCGGCCAGACTCGACGGAGGCCTGCGTCTGCGCGGAAAAAGTGTCCACCGCGTCGATGGGCAGGACGGTGCCCGCGATGCCGGAGACACCGCCCTGATTGACGGCCGGAATGTTGTGCCACAGGTCGTTGTTGTCGATGCCGTCAATCTGCCAGTTGATCTGGTTGGCGCGGGTTCCGTTGAGCGAGCCGAAACCACCGGCGCCCGTGTTGGCAAAGCCGGGGGTAAGAATGATGAGTTGGGTAAAGTCGCGCCCGTTCAGAGGCGTGTCCTGAAGCTGCGTGCCTCCCACTTCGGCCACCTGCGTCGTGGATGTGGTGTCAAGCGTAAGGGCGGATGCCTGGACCTCGACCGTTGTCGCGGCATTTGCAACGTTCAGCTTCACGGTCAGCGTGTAAATGGTTCCGGCGGTCACGGGAACCTTTTCGACCTTGACGGTCTGGAAGCCGCTGGCCGCAGCCTCAACCTCGTAAGTGCCGAGGGGGATCTCCTGGAAGGCGAATTCGCCGCCGCTCGATGAGATGGTTTTATGGATGACGCCGGTGGCTGTGTCCGTGGCCGTTACGGCAGCTCCGGGCACGACGGCGCCGGAGGAATCGACAACAGTGCCGTTGATTCCGCCGCGGAAGGTCTGTGCAAGGGCAGGCAGCGAGCCCAAAAACAGCAGGCCAGCCGCAAAGAGCATGAGTGCAAATACACTTCGGGTACTGCGTCGATGAAGCATCACGACTACCTCCAGTAAGTATTCAGAAATGATGGTTCTGTCGCACACCTTTGGAATGGACTGCCAGCTCAGGTGCATTTCCGGGTACAGAAACGGCGCATGGGGAGACGCCGGAGAACTATGCGTTCTTCGGGAAACAGCAAGGACAGCTATGGAATTTGTGGTTTTGGGATTCCATGGTCAAGGTTACAAACCTGTAACATAAAGATTCAATGAAGAAAGATGAAAAACGCTCGGAATAACTTCCGGTGCAACGGCCGGGATAGCAGCCGGCGCGTTAGTCTGAGCCTGCCGTGCAATGCGCTTGTACCTCACACGTCGCACAAAGAAGCGGCTTTCCATTGCTGAAGAAGTGACGGCGGGCACAGGAGTTATGATTCGTTTCACAGTATGGTTCATCCGATTATGGTGCGGCGGATGTGTGGCCGCAAGGTAGGGATATGAGCGAGAAAGAACAGGACCGCTGGGCGCATCCGGCGGTGATTCTGGCGGCATCGGATCTGGGCGATTTGGAGCGGATTGTGCCGTTCGCCATCGATCAGGCGGTCTGGACGGGCGCGAAGCTCGTGCTGTTGCACGTGATTGCGCCAAGCGAAGCGATGGCCGCGGACGCCGGCGGAATGCCGATGTACGATCCCGTCACCGCAGCTGAGGCGACGGCCAAAGGGCTGGCTCCGTGGGTGGAGATGGCCGGGCAGCGCGGCGTCAAGTGCGAGCCGGCGGTATGGGAAGGCAATCCCGCCGAGCAGGTGCTGAAAGCGGCGCGGTATTTCCACGCGGATCGGATTGTGCTCAGCACGCACAGCCGCGGCAAGCTCAGCAAGCTGCTGATCGGCTCCGTGGCCGAGCGGGTGCTGCGCGAGACGCATGTGCCGGTGGTAACGTTGGGGCCGGGGGCGCACTGGAAATCGATCAGCGGCGAGCGCCTGGTACTGCACGCCACGCAACTGCTGGGCGAGACGCATCCCCGCGCCGAGTTGGCGCTCCATGCGGCATCGCTGGTGGGAGCGCGGCTCACGCTGATTCATGTGGCCCCGGCAGGCTCACAGGCAGACAGCGAGGTGGATGCGAAGCTGAAAGGTCTGGCGGAAAGGCTGAGCGGCGCGGTAACCGTGGAGGCGCATCTGGTTCACGGCGATGTGCCGGCGGCGATTGTGGCCGAGGCGAAAAAGCAGAAGGCAAACCTGATTGTGCTGGGCTCGACACCGCGGCCGGCGCTCCAGGATTTCACGCGGAAACGGACGGTTTACGAGGTGCTGGCCCATGCGCCCTGCCCGGTGATGACGCTCCAGGCGGAGACGGCGGCCAAACAGCGATAAAAAAAACAAAGGTCGGTCGCATCTGCTCCATGTAGCCGGCTTTTTTCTATTCCCTGTTCCCGTAGTAGGTCCGTTTGAAAGGTACGGGCTTCAGCCCGTACGCTAAGCGCCGCAAAATATATGGGGCTTTAGCCCCCGGGGGATTGCGTCTTTTCAAACTGATCCACTACCCATTTGCCCGGTACTGCCAGCCTTTTTCAGTTCCCTATTCCCTGCTTTTCAGCGCCGGATAAAGCCTGCGCCAGTGCGCGTAGCCTTCCCTGTATGCCGCCAGATCGGTGGCCGTAGGCTCAATGCGCTCGGCCACCTCGATGGCCTGCGCGCAGGCTTCATCGAGATCGCTCCAGTGGCCCGCGCCAACGCCTGCCATCAACGCGCAGCCAAAGGCCCCGCCTTCTTCAGCGGTGAGGATTTCGACCGTGTGCCCGTAGATGCCGGCCTGAATCCGCCGCCAGAGCGGGCCGCGCGCGCCCCCCCCGCCCAAGCGGATTCCACTGACCGGGATTCCCAACTCGGCAAAAAGCGTAAATGTATCTTGCAGCGAATAGGCGACGCCCTCCAGCACGGCGCGTGTGAAGTGAGCCGCGGTATGGCTCGGCGAAATGCCGGCAAATGCAGCGCGCACCTCCGGGTCGAGGTGCGGCGTGCGCTCGCCGAGTAGGTAAGGCGCCCATTCGAGCCCCTCGGAGCCGGCGGGGATTTTTTCCGCCGCGGCGGTCAGCGCATCGTAACTCTGCCCTGAGAAAAACGTGTTACGGAGCCAGTTAAAGCTAAGGCCAGCGGACTGCGTCACTCCCATAACGTGCCAGAGTCCGGGAACGGCATGGCAGAAGGTGTGCAAGCGGCCCTTCGGGTCCTTGGTTGGCTGTGCTGTGGAGGCAAAAACCACTCCGGAGGTGCCAATCGTCGCCGAAACCGAGCCGGGATGCAGGATTCCCATACCGACCGCGCCCGCGCCCTGGTCGCCCGCCCCGGCAACAACCGGGGTTCCGGCGGCAAGGCCGGTCAGCGAGGCCGCGGACTCGCTGACGCGGGCGCAGACCTCGGGCGATTCATAGACTTTGGGAAGCCACGCAAGCGGGATCCCGGCAGCATCAGCCACCTCCGCGGACCAGCGGCGATGCGTCACATCGAGCAGCAGCGTGCCGCTAGCCTCCTGTACGTCGATAGCAAACTCGCCGGTGAGCCGGTAACGGACGTAGTCCTTGGGGCACATCACATGGCGGATCCTGGCGAAAATCTCCGGCTGGTGTGTCTTGACCCACAGCAGCTTCGTCAGCGTGAAGTTGGGCAGCGCCGGGTTGCAGGTCAGCTCGATGAGCCTCTCATAGCCGATTGTTTCGTGCAGCCAATCGCACTCGGGCTGGGTGCGCGTATCGCACCAGATCAAAGACGGACGCAGCACCGCGCCGTTCTCATCCAGCATCACTGCGCCGTGCATCTGGCCTGTGAGTCCAAGCGCGGCGATAGGCTGCCTGGGCTCGGGCGCGGCGGCAATCGCGCCGGCAATCGCTTCCTTCGCGGCGCGCCACCAGTCCTCGGGGTCCTGCTCGGCCCAGCCGGGGTGGTCCACGCGGAAGGGAGCGTGCTCTGCGGCCGCGCCGCTGATGAGCCTGCCGTTTTCATCCGCCACAACGGCCCGCGTGCCGCCCGTGCCTACGTCCATTCCCAGAAACCACATTACCGTTCTCACCCCGTGTAAATCGCTTTTCCGCAGCGGAGAGAGAATATCAGTTTTTGCCGCGGCTGGCACGGTGGCAACTTCCCGCCGCAAGGCGCATCCTAATGGGAGGACAGCGAAGAGATTTCTTTCACTTTCCGCAGACAAGGAGCTTTTTATGCCGACACAGGAAGCCAAGGCGGTCACTACGCCCGCCGGATTTTCGCCCGAGTACGTCGAAAACGCTTCGAGCATTCTGAATGCACTGCTCGCCGATGTCTTTGCGCTCTACATCAAAACTAAGAACTTTCACTGGCACATTGCCGGGCCGCACTTCCGCGACTACCATCTGCTGCTGGACGAGCAGGCCGCACAGATATTCGCCATCAGCGACGATATTGCCGAGCGGGTGCGGAAGATCGGCGGCGAAACGATCCGCTCCATCGGGCAGATTGCGGAGCTTAAAACCATTGTGGACAACGAGAAGCATAACGTTGCCGCGAAAGCAATGCTTTCCGAGCTGCTGGACGACAACCGCTCGGTGCTCGAAGTAATGCGAAAGGCTCACGAGATCGCCGACGACGCGAAGGACGTAGGCACCACGAGCCTGCTCGAAAACTGGATCGATCAGGCGGAGCGGCGTGCCTGGTTCCTCTTTGAAGCTACGAAGTGATTCCCCGTGCTCAAGCCGGCTCCGGTTCACCGGGGCCGGCCTTGTCCTCCTTGCCGCTATACGGGCAGTGGCGGCAGCCGGAGCCGCAGCAGTAGCCGCGCTTCAAGTGATAGGCAGCCGTAAAAACCATCAGTCCATTCTCGAAGTAGTAGTCTTCGGGCGCGAGTGGCGGCGGCGTAGTGGGATTTTCATCGGGCACGGATTTATTGTCACGCAATCCACGCAATCCCGCCCCGCTAGAATGATGGCATGACACTGACCGCAACCGACCGGACTATATCTGTAACTGAGCGAGCTCGGCGCATCAAAATCATTCTCTTTGACGTGGACGGCGTGCTGACCGATGGCACCATCTGGCTTGTCCCGGCTCCCGCAGCCGGCAGCGCCTCGGTCTCGCAGCATCTCAAAGAAAAAGACGGCCAGATGGGCTTTGGCGTGCAATCGGCCACCATGATGGAAGCCAAGGGCTACAGTGCGCACGACGGCGCAGGCATCTCGCTGGCGCGGCTCGGCGGCCTCAAGTGCGGCATCATTACCAAGCGCATCAGCGAGACAGTGGCAACGCGCGCTCGCGACTTGAAGCTCGAATACGTCTACATGGGCCAGTCGTTCAAGATGCAGGCCGTGCGCGAGATTATTGCGAAGGAGGGCATCCCGCTCGACGAGATCGCCTATGTCGGCGACGATGTCATCGACCTGCCGGTAATGCGCCAGTGCGGGCTTGCCGTTGCCGTCGCGAATGCACGCGAGCAGGTAAAAGCCGCGGCGCATTATGTAACGCCGCACGCAGGCGGCTGCGGCGCAGGCCGCGACGCGGTGGACTTCATCCTCGAAGCCAAGGGCGTGCTGGCCGAATGCATCGAAGCCTACATCGACGAGGAAAATCCCATTGCGCCCTCGATGGACATTGGCAACAGCGGCGACACGGCGTAGAAACATCGCATTCCAGCTGCAGCAAATCCTGAGATGCTGTAACCCGAAGCCGCGACATCTCAGTTGGCGCGACCATCAGGGAGCGGCAACCCTGGGCAACGCTCAACAGGACACACCTTCTCAGGATTTGCTCTAAGCGGCCAGCACGTGCGTGCGATGCACGTTGCTGGCCCGCTCCTCGATCCATGCTTGCCCCGCCGGAGTCAGCAGTGCGGCACCGTGCAGGAGGCCCTCCAGTGGCGACAGTTCGGTGAGCGCCACATCGCCCCAGGCACGAAAAAGGCACTTCAAAACAATCCGCAGATCGGAGAGAAAGCTGGCCCGCGCCATGTAAGCCGTGTCGAGCCTGTGCTTGAAGGGCTTGATAACACCCTGGTAATAGGCCAGCACATCGGCCTGTGGAAGGCTCGCGAGCGCTATCTCTTCGCGGGCAAAGACCATGGTGGCAAAGCCCGTCAGCCCCGGCCGGCAGTCCAGGCACGTGCCCTCCAGACAAAGGCACGGCAGCTTGGGGCGCGGCCCCACCAGGCTCATCTCCCCGCGCAGAATGTGAATCAACTGCGGTAGCTCATCGAGCTTTGAGCGGCGCAGGAACGGACCAATCGGCGTAAATCGCTGATTGTTGGCAGTCGTGAGCGGCGGCTGCCCTTCGCCCTCCGTCCGTACCGGCATGGTGCGGAATTTAAGAATGGTAAAGGTGCGCCCGTCGCGCCCCACACGCTTCTGCCGGTAGAGCGCCGGCCCCGGCGAGGTGAGCCGGACAGCCAACGCCACGAGAAGAAAGATCGGTATGACAAGCGGAAGCGCACTGAGAACGCACACGAGGTCGAAGATACGCTTGCCGGTCGAACCGGACCATGCGCTCAGGGCGTTTGGAGTTATGCTGGATGCCGCTTCCGTGCTGCACGAATGAGGCGGATGAAATCGAACGTCCGACGAGATGTCAGAAGTGTCGGAAGAGAAAATTGCGGCCTGATGGTTGCCAAAGCATAGCCAGCTCGAACCCATCGATACCCTCCAAGGCAAAGGCATCGCGACCGGGAAAAATAGGGATTTCTTCTGCCAGGCTAGGGCATGATCGACATGCCCAGCTTTGACACAGGAATCTCCCGAAAAAACGCAATATGTCCTAATTCAATACAGTTGGTGTCTTTTTGTAGGCGTAGTATAGCAAGTTTTGATTACCTTTGTGCGTTTCATCGAAAACTTTAGATTTTCTCGGCAGAATGGCCAAGCGCAATCCAGGTAAGCCCAGTCTATTCGCGGCTTCATTTTCTCCCGTTTGGGCCGCGGAGGCAGCCTTCGGCTTTCCCGTCCCTGCTTCCCAGCCTCGCCCGATGGTCGGTTGAGAAGCCCGCATCAAGCATATCCGCGCCGGTCCGTGCTGGTCTGTACTGGTCTAGACCGAACCGGGCTGGGTCGGTCTAGACTGGGCAGGTCTGGACTGGGCAGTCAGGCAGCCGCCTCCGCGATTTGCGCGCAAAAGCAAATTACCCCGGCAAAGCATGGTTTTCATTGGCTTTGAGCGCGATTCAAGGCCGTCTGCCCCGGAGAAATTGATTGACAGTGAAGTCACGAGAGTGGTAACAATACTTCGTTGCAGTCTGCACAATCGATTGTGCACAGGAGAAACCCTTAGAGCAACCTCAAAATTCGGCCCAAACAACGAAACCGAACCAGCCGTTAGCATGAGTAATTTTCAGGAGAGCGTGATGCAAGCGATTCATCCAATCAATTCTGTGCGGTCCCGCCGGGTCCCCCGGTGGCAGTCCGTGTTTGTCAGCAGCATCTGGTGGCAGGCGGCGCTGGCGCTGCTGGCCCTGTGTATTGTCCCCGCGCACGCCCAATTTCGCACTTCCATTCAGGGCGTCGTCACCGACACTACCGGCGCTGTAATCCCCGGCGCGACCCTCGTTCTCAAAAACAACGCCACAAACGAGACGCAGACCCATACCAGCGATGCCACAGGCATCTTCAATTTCAATGCCCTGCCGGCCGCCAATTTCACCCTCACCGTCAGCAGCGCCGGATTCCAAAAGAAAGTTTTCTCCAACCTCCAGCTCATTCCCGAGCAGCCAAACTCGCTCACGGTACAGCTTGAGGTCGCCGGAACCACGCAGCAGGTCGAAGTGGACGCTTCCACCACGCCTGCCGTTGACACCGAGACGGCAAACGCCGGCGGCACCATCACCACCAACGACCTTCAGCACATGCCTTCGTGGAACCGCGATCCCTTCACGCTGACGCAGTTGATCCCCGGCGTAATCAGCGACGGCGCGCAGTCAGCTGGCGGCGGCGTCTATACGCCTCCCGGCGTTGGCAGCAACGCGCAGGGATCGACGGCAGGAGGCTCGATGCCAACCGAAAACGGCCCTCCCGTCTTCGCAAACGGCGGCCAGATGGAAAACAACGGTATCACGATCGACGGCATCAGCACATCAAGCGCCGTCTGGGGCGGCAGCAGCGTTATCACGCCGGATGTCGATTCCGTCGATAACATCCGGGTTCTCAGCAACAACTACGACGCCGAATACGGCCGCTACAGCGGTGCACAGACACTTGTCACATCCAAGAGCGGCACCAATCAGCTCCACGGCTCCGCCTTCATCGGAATTCACCGTCCAGGCCTGAACGCCTTCCAGCGCACAATCTCCACATCGGGCTTTACCACCACCCCACAGAGAGACACATCGCGCTTCAACCAGTACGGCGGCAGCCTCGGCGGCCCGATCTGGAAGAACAAGATCTTTGCCTTCTTCGACTTCGAGTCCTCGCCAAATTCCACCACCACCACTGGAACCGGCTGGTACGACACAACCGCCTTCGACGGCCTGGGGCCTGCCGGCAGTATCTCCTCCACTTTCCTGACCTTCCCCGGCGCAGGCGTCGTCTCCACGAGCATCAATACCAGCTACACTTGCTCAGGCACGGGAGGCATCGGACTTGTCGAAGGCGTAAACTGCAACACGATCCCCGGACAAGGCCTGAACATCGGCTCTCCGCTGACCACCCCTCTGGGCACGCACGACCCGACAGCCACAGGCACGGCAAACAATCCCGGCATCGGCGGCGGACTCTCCAATGTAGCCGACATTGCGAACTTCAACGTGACCAGCCCGTTCACCTCGTACTATCGCAATTTCAATGGCCGGCTCGATGCCGACGTTACCAGCAAGGACAAGCTGGCATTCGCCATCTACTGGGTGCCAATAGGGAGCACGGAATACAACGGCGGTTCGCGCGCCTACAATCTTTTCAATCACTCGCAGATCAACGACGCATTCTCCGTGATCTGGAACCACATCTTCTCACCCACCTTCCTCAACGAAGCTCGCGCCAATGCCGCAGGCTGGCGCTGGAATGAGGTTGCGGACAATCCGCAGCAGCCCGTCGGATTGCCACAGGACAACATCCTCGCGATCGGCTCCGCCACCGTCAATCAGTTCGGTTCTTCGCTAGGCACCATCCTCGACCAGTGGACTTACGGCTACAAGGATGTGGCCACGAAGATCGTTCACTCGCACACCATCAAGTTTGGCGCTGACTTCACCAACCTGCGTTATCTGAACGACCCAATCGGCCGCCCGACCTACACCTTCTATAACGTCTGGGATTTCCTCAACGATGCTCCCGAGGCGGAATCCGGCACTTTTAACACCGTAACCGGCTTCCCCGGCGGAACGCGCCAGGACTTCCGCGAGAACATGTTTGGAGCCTTCGTTCAGGACGACTGGAAGGTCACGCCGAACCTGACCCTTCATGCCGGCTTGCGCTACTCCTATTTCGGACCGCTCTCAACGACGCAAAGCAACCTGAGCACGGTGCAGGTAGGATCGGGGACAAGCTACTTCACAGGAATCGGTGTGAGGGTAGGCGGAAGCCTGTGGACGGCGCAGAAAGCGAACTTCGGTCCGCAGTTCGCCTTTGACTGGAGCCCGGCGGCCTTCCGTAACAAGCTGGTTGTGCGCGGCGGATATGGGCTGAGCTATAACCAGGAAGAGATTGCCATCACGTCCAATGCTTTTCAGAATCCTCCCACCCAGGGCTACTACAACTTCGCCTATTCAAGCCCTGGAAATCCCGGCGTAAACGGCGCCGACATCCTCTACGGCATATCGAGCAGCCCGACATCGTTGAATGGCTTCGCCTCGAATCCGAACACCATCACCGCATATAACAGCGTCAACCTTCCGGTTGCAGGCAACGCCACCGTCACTGTCTTCGGAGATGGTACCGGCGGGCTTCCCACACAGTACCAGCATCATTTCTCACTGGATGCTCAGTACGAGTTCAGCAACTGGATCGTCGCCTCTCTCGGCTATCAGGGAAGCGTCGGCAAGCACCTCATGGTTCAGTACCTTGGAAACGCAACCGCTCTCGCGCAGGGCAGCCTTGCCCTGAACCCGCTGGTTACGAATCTCGACTACTACGGCAACCAGGGTGGCTCCAACAACAACGCAATGCTGGCCGAGATAAAGCATCCGTTCTCCCACCAGTTCTCACTCGACGCGCAATTCATGTGGGCCAGGAGCATGGACGACACTTCGCAGCCCTACGAGGAAGACCCGTACTACCCTGAAAACCCGGCCTACTCCCGCGGCCGCTCCGACTACGACATCCGCGACTCCTTCAAGGTATTTGGCCTCTATCAGCCAGTGTTCTTCCACGGAGCGCATAACTGGATGGAAAAGGCCGTGGGCGGCTGGGCGCTGAGTGGAATCTTCAATATCCACACGGGCTTCGGCTGGACGCCAAACTATGGGACGCAGCAATCTCTCTACTGCTCGAACTGCGGTTATTACAACCTTCGTCCACAGTATCTCGGCGGCGGCGGAAACTCCACCAGCAACAAGGCATTTGAACAGGGAACCAACTTCCCCGATTACGCAAACGCCGTTGCCAATCAAAATGAGACGACAGCAACGGTAAACGGACAAGCCAATACAATCGTTGCCTACTCCAACAAGTACTTCTCGGTTCCGAACTTTGGGGCTGCCATGACAGGCGACGGCTTCCCGGCCCCGAATGCCGCGCTGCCTCCGCCACCCGGCATTGGACGCAATAGCTTCAATGGTCCGGGATACAGGGACATCGATGCCTCGTTGTCCAAGGCATTCGGCCTGCCGAACAACCGTCTGCTGGGCAACGCGGCAGTCCTGGAAGTTCGCGTGGATACCTTCAACCTGTTCAACATCATCAACCTCAACCCATCCAACATTGTCACCAATGTCAATCTCACAACCTTTGGCCAGGAAAACTTCTCGCAAGGCTCACCCCTTCTTGGAGGAAGAACCGTCAACTTCCAGGCCCACTTCCGCTTCTAACGCAGAACGCACAGCAAAAAGAGAGGGGCATCTTCCGATGCCCCTCTCTTTTTGCGTGCTGCATTGCCTGTTAAGGAACGATGTCGAAGTCCGCTTGATCGCTGGCAAGCGAACTGCCGCCGATCCAGACCGTGTAATGCGTTGGCTCTACGACAGCCTTGCCGGAGTTGTCGTAGAAGGACAATTCCGGAAAGCCCAGGTCAAAGGAAACCTGCTTCGACTCACCCGGCGCAAGCGTGACGCGCGTGAATCCCTGCAAGCTGCGAACGGGCTGCTCCAGGCTCGCGCCGAGATTCCGCACATAGCACTGAACCACTTCCGTAGCCGCGCGGCTGCCCGTGTTCTTTACCGTTGCCGTTGCCACGACGAGCTTGCGTGCGCCGTCTTGCTCAGCTTCGCGCAGCGGCAAGGAAGCGCGCGAAACAGAAACGCCCGAGTAAGTAAACGTCGTATAGCTCAGCCCATAGCCGAAGGGAAAGAGCGCGTCGTTGGGAACGTCGAGGTAGCGCGAGACAAAACGGTCATCGCCGCTGCCCCTCTTCGAGAGATCGACGTGGAGGGCTGGTCGGCCAGTGGGAAGCTGATTGTAGTAGAGCGGCTCCTGCCCCACTGCGCGAGGAAAGCTCATCGGCAGCTTGGCGCTCGGCGCAACATCGCCATAAAGAAGATCGGCGATGGCCGAACCGGCCTCGACTCCGGGGAACCATGTTTCCACGATTGCCGGAACGTGCTGCGCGGCCCAGTCCAGCACCAGCGGACGGCCTGAAAAGACAAGCAGAACGATGGGCTTGCCCGTTGCGGCAACCGATTCGAGCAGCTTCTGCTGGTTGCCGGGCAGGTCAAGATGCGCCCGTGAGCCGGCCTCGCCGCTCATCTCGCTCGATTCGCCAAGCGCCATTACGACAACGTCAGCCTGGCGCGCGGCATCGAGCGCGGCGTCAAATCCGGACTCCGAGCTACCGGAAATTTCCGTGCCTCTGGCGTAAAGTAGCTCGCCGCCACCCTGTTTCGCACGCTGCTCCAACGCATCCTTCACGGTCACTACGTCAGCATTGCGCCCGGCTCCACCCCACACCGCGATCATCTCCTGCGTGTTGTCGGCCAGCGGGCCAATCAGGGCGATTTTGCGCGGCTGGTTCGAGAGCGGCAAGATGGAAACGTCATTCTTCAGCAGAACGAGCGATTCCTCCGCAGCTTTACGCACCAGAGCACGATGCTCCGGCACTGCTGCGGTCACTTCCTTGCCGTCCGGGTACGGATGCTCAAACAATCCCAGCGCGAATTTCACGCGCAGCACGCGGCGAACTGCCTCATCGACAGCCGAGATGGGAACCTTGCCCGAGCGGATCAGCGCCGGCAGCTCGGTGTCGTAATAGTGCGACATCATGTCAACATCCACGCCGGCGAGCAGCGCCTTTTGCGTGGCGGTTGCAGCATCCCGCGCGATACCGTGATTGCGAAGCTCCATCACGGCGGTAAAGTCGCTCACCACGAAACCGTCAAAGCCCCACTGGCGGCGAAGCGTGTCCTGCATCAGGAAGGAATTTGCCGTCGCAGGCACGCCGTTCAGCGCGTTGAAGGCGCTCATCATCGTCGCAGCACCCTCTTCGACCGCTGCCTTGTACGGCGGCAGGTAATCCTGTTCGAGGCGGCTCAGCGACATATCGGTCGTGTTGTATTCGCGTCCGGCCTCAGCCGCTCCATAGGCCGCGAAATGCTTCACGCTGGCCGCAACGGAGTCGGGATGCGAGAGATCGCCGCCCTGGTATCCGCGAATGTATGCGCGCGCCATTGCGGAGCCAAGATAGGCATCCTCGCCCGCGCCCTCCTGCGTTCTCCCCCAGCGCGGATCGCGGGAAATATCGACCATCGGCGAGTAAAACCAGCGCACACCGGCGGTGCTGGCCTCTGCCGCCGAGATGTGCGCAACCGACGAGACAAGCTGCGGATCGAACGTAGCCGCAAGGCCGAGCGGAATGGGATAGATCGTGCGATAGCCGTGCAGAATGTCCGCGCCAAAGAGCAGCGGAATGTGCAGCCGGCTTTTTTCAACAGCAGCGTGCTGAAAGGCGCTTATACGACCCGTGTCCCCCACGTTCAGCATGGAGCCGAGCCGGCCCGACGTGGCAAGCTGCATGGGATCGATCTTGACGTGCGTCTCCGGATTTTTGCCCGGCGCCTGAACGGCATTCGCAAGCGGCGCCACTGCGGAGTCGCCGGTGTCGCTGTACTGCACCAACTGTCCCAGCTTCTCTTCGAGCGTCATCTGCTTGAGCAGCGCATCGACGCGCTTCTCAATGGCTTGCGAGGCAAGCTGGCTGTTCGAAGGCGCGGCCTGCCTAGCTTCCACGGGAGGCGCGTACGAAAGCGCGCTCTGCCCCTGCGCGGCGGAAGGAAGCAGCGCGAGAAACGCCGCCGCCATAAAAGCCTCCACAAAAGTCGATTGAAACCGCGGCCTGCGCCTGCGATTGTAATCCGAATACCGGTAACGCATTCTTTCCCCTTTCAGGTCACTCATTGGCTGTCCTGTGACCTTCCTCTGCGTGTGCGTGCCCGGTGGACTTGCGAACCACAAGCTCGGGTTGGACGGTGATCGATTGCGGCCACGGGTGCGGAAGCGTATCGCGGATGAGTCCGAGCAGCGTGCTTGCCGCCGCGTGGCCCATGCTTCGCAGCGGCTGGCGAATCGTAGTGAGCGGCGGGTTATTGGTCAGGGCCGAAGGAACGTCGTCGAAGCCGAGCACGGAAACATCCCGCGGCACGCGCAGGCCGGCCTCGCGTAGCGCCAGGATCGCGCCAATCGCCGTCACGTCGTTATAGGCAAAAATGGCTGTGAACGGAACTCCTGACTGGAGCAGTTGGCGCGTTACATCGGTGCCCGGCCCCGGCCCCGAATCCTCGCTCTGCAACTGCACCACGAGCTTCGGATTCACTTCGATTCCCAGCCTCTTCGCCGCTTTCACAATTGCCGACCAGCGGGGATTGGTATCGGAGCTGAAAGCCTGGCCCTTGATAAACGCAATCTGCCGGTGCCCGTGCGCCTTGAGATGCGAGAGCGCAAGCTCTGCGGCCATATTGTGATCGAGTTCGATATTAATGACGCCCTCGCGGTGGCGATGACCGGAGACGGCAACCTGCGGCACGCGCAGATCCTGCTCGATAAACGTGTCGATGGCGATAATGCCTTCCACGGAACGCGAAAGCATCATGCCCGGATAGATTTCGAGCAGATCGGCGCGATGGCGGTGGCTCACGACAAAGTAGAAAAAACCATCCTTCAGCAACTCGTCTTCGATGCCGCTCAACACAGCGGTCGAATAGCCTTCGCTGATCTCGGGCAGAATTACGCCGATGGTATAGGTGCGTTTTTCGCGCAAACTGCGCGCCACGGCATTGGCGGAATAGCCGTGCGCCGCGGCGGCTTCAAGAACGCGCTTCTGCGTCTCCTCGGCAATCCGATACTTGGCAGCGTGGCCGTTGACAATGCGCGATACAGTGGCTGGCGAAAGATCGAGATGCCGCGCAAGTTCCTTGAGCGTTGTCGGTCGCGCCGAACTTTTCGTCACTTCGATCCGCTCCTGATCTTCTCAAGCATCGGCGCCATCTCCGGGTTCGACATAAACGCCTTCCATATCAGGCCGCTTCGCTCGTTCTCGACCATGACGGTTATCGGCGCCTGGTCGAGCCCGAGATACATGGGCGAGAACCAGTCCCTGCCTTCATTAAAGGCATCGACGGGGCCGTAAATGCCCCACGCCCGGTCGCCGAGGTCGCGGTAAATGTGCTTCAACGCGGCCATCGACTCCTGCGGAGTGTATGGAAACGCGCCAAGCGCTGCAGTGGGTGCAATAGTTCCATTATCATGCCTGGCATTCGGCTCATGTGCGTCGTAGCCGTCCGGGTCGAGGCTCGCCGAAAGTCCCCATGCGTTCTCGCCATAGCCCTTGAATTTGCCCGGATTCCGCAGGCAGTAGCGGTAATCGATGCGCGCGATGTTGCGATTGTTCTCGAAGTAGTTGGTATAGCTGTCCTGAACCGCGTGCGGGTCCGGGCCCATGAACGAATACTGCGTAAAGAAGAGCGGCCCGCCTTCACCCACGCCCACATCTAGCTTGATGCCCTCGAATGTCTCCCCGTTCGCATAGAGCCTGCCGGCCTGCGATCCCGACCACCCAGCGCGATATTCCTGGGCCTGCTGTGACTGGCTGGCCCAGCCGGCATAATAGGAGCTTGCCGGAATGCCGTGCGTAGGCGAAGCGATGGCGAGCAGATAGGCAACCATTGTCTCGTTGAATCCCGTGAGCCGATGATGCGCGCGCCACGACCACTGCGGCGACCAGTGCCAGAGCATTGCGCCGTCGTGAGGCTCGCTCGCATACCAGTCCCACTCGACGGACTCCCACAGCTTCGTAATCCGCACGGCGAGAGCGCGCTCCTGCGGGTCGGGCTCGTGCCGGTCAGAATGGCTCAGGTACCCGCGCGCCGTCAGCAACCCCTCCATCAGAAACGAAGTCTCCACAATGTCGGCGCCATCGTCGAACATTCCAAAGACGGGCAGCGTCTTGCCGGTCGCGCCGTCCATGAAATGAGGCCACGCGCCGTGATAGCGCTGCGCCTTTTCCAGAAAGCCGACGATTCGCGTCAGCCGCTCGGTTCCCTGCTCCCGAGTGACGAATCCGCGGTCCATGCCGACGACAATCGCCATGATGCCGAAGCCGCTCGCGCCTGTCGCAACAATGCGTCCGTCGCCCGGCACGCTTTCGAGCGTCATGCCGGAGACCGGATGCGAGCCTTCCTCCCAGTAATAGCGAAAGCAGGCTTCCTGCAGCATCGTAAGCAGCTCGTCGTCCGAAAAGGGCCGCGTCTCCGCGCCAGCCGTAGCGGAAAAGCCGGACTGGCGGTACTGCTTGTCCACCAGCGCAACCTTGTATGCAGCCTTGACGCCCGGCGCGCCGACAAAGTCGGTATAGCGATGAATCCCCGGCACCTGAACGCCGATGGGTTTGTACTCGCCGCCATTCAAAGACCGATAAACGATGGCATAGGCTAGTTCATCCGAGTCATTCGAACGCCAGTGCAGGTCGATATGGCGCTCGTAGCCCTTTGCTTCAAGCTGCTCCGGTACGGATAACGGGCTCGCAATTCCCGGTACAGCGGCAACATTGCCGTCAATGCGAACCTCGTCCACGATCAGCGTGTGTGGCTTGCCATCCGCGGCAGCCTGTGCGAAGTAGACGGAGCGCAGGCGGCGCGCATCGAAGACGCGAACGGACTCCGACGCCAAGCGCCGCAGCGGAATCCTGACCTGCGTCCACTTCCCGACCGGCAGCGCACCCGCAAACTCTGCCAGCGGAATGGGACCGGTAAAGTCGGCTCCGCTGCCTTCGAGCCGGATCTGCGGCATCTCCGCGGCAGCGATTCCCTCTGGCGCGTAGCACCAGAAGGACAAGGTATCGCCGTGAAAATCCGCCGGGCGATTATCCATATTGACGACATGAATCTCCGCATCCCAGCTTCCGCTCGCAACCGACTTCCAGCTAAGCCGCAGCGCATTCGGCGGGCTGAGGAAGATGCCGCGCTCGACGGGAAGCTTGCCCTTCGCGGTCTCAAGTGTGCTGGGAGCAACAGCATTGCCGCTGGTATAGAAGTCGCCGTCCGGCGTGAGGCTGTTCGTGAAGACAACGTGGTTTAGATAGTCATCCTGCGCCGCCGCAAGCAAAGGCAAGGCTGACACAAATACGATGGCAAGACTGCGAAGCACTGCGTTCATGGCCGTTTCCCTGCTCACACCGACTGCGCGACTCGAACCGATTGCGTGGCGCGTTTCCCTTTAGACTGCATTCATTCTCGTGTATCTACGGCCTGCCGCTGTTGCAGATTGTCGCCGGAATCCAAGCGCGGAGACCGGCAGGCATATCGCAATCAACGCGTCAGGAACTCCATTGCACAATCGATTGTGCTGTGCATAAGATTTCACTCGCAATTTCCCTCTGTCAAGTATTCATTTTGCGAACGAGGAGAAAATTCAGTGGGATCAACCGTCCGCGATGGGCAATTTCAACTGCTGCGCTCGGTCGACTGCGACCCCAACCCGCAATGAGGCAAGCCCTCAATCCGCCGGGACGCGGAACGGGACTGTAAACCCCGAGCGGCTGCCGCGAAGCGCAGCGTAGTCGAAGAATCTGCGGTTGCCTTTCCGCTGACCCGCTAACTCGCTGCTTCTCACCCACGCAAAATTCCCCCGAAAACTTTGCATAGAATTTTCCCATCGCAAACCCGAGCAAAAGCCCCGGCAGGAGAGTCCCACCCCGCCATCGTCCCACATTACGATAGTGGTTCCGTGGGGTCAGTCAGGCAGGGCGGCTTGCCTGTTGTGGCGAGGCCCCCCGGCCACCAATTCCAGTCGCCCGCAATGCGGAGGAGCGCCGGGCCAATCACAATCCGGACCAGCGTGGCGTCAATCAGCACGGCCACCGCCAGCGTAAATCCGATCATTTTGACGACCAGAAAATTTCCAAAGGTAAAGGCCGCGAATACCACGATCATGATTGCTGCGGCGCTCGTAATCAGGCCCGCGGTTCTCGCCATCCCCTCCGGAATTGCGTCCAGTTCGCTAAGACCGCTCCGCCGGGCTTCGAGAACCCGAGCCACCAGAAACACCTCATAATCCATGCTGAGCCCGAAGACGATGGCAAAGGCAACGATGGGAACCAGCGGAAAGATGCTGCCCGTTCCGCCGGGAACCCCGAAGAGGCTGCTTCCGTGCCCGGCCTGAAAAACCAGAACCAATGCTCCAAAGGAAGCCGCAACCGAGAGCAGGTTCAGCACAATAGCCTTCACGGCGGCAAAAAGCGACCGGAATCCGCATAGGACCGCTAGGAGCGTACCCCCCACCACGAGCGCCGTTACCAGTGGAAAGTGTTCTCCCACAATGGTTTGGTAGTCGGCGTTGAGCGCCGGGATGCCGCCAATCTGCAATGTGGCGCCGGGCACGCCGGTGAGAGTTGCCGCGCCGGTCCTGCGGATCTCCCGCACCCAGTCAACCTGTTGGCGCAGGGAAACCCAGGTCGCAGGCATCACTTCCACCAGCGCCGCCCGTCCGTCGCTGCTCAGGAACGTCCGGTGCATTTCCCGCGAGATGCCGCTGATCCCCGCCCGGTCGCCCTCCGCCAGCGTTGTAATGGAAACTGCGCGGGCGCAGCGCGGGTCGGCGGCGAGCCGCTTGCTAAGGCGGTCGAGCGCATTCCACCCCGCGTCGGTTCGCGCAATGGAGTCCGTGGGCAGCTCGACAACCAGGCGCAGCGATTGCACCACGCCGGACCGATCCATCTGCTCCAGCGTGTGGAGCGCGTGGACAGATTCCGCCGTCCGCGGAAGCCAATCGCCTTTGGGAAGACTGGTATCGAGTTGCGCGGCTTGCCATGCGAGCAGAAGCAGCGGCACACCCGCCAGAAAGAGCGCAAGCCAGGGATGGGCGACAACCACCTTGCCCCATCTCCGCCAGCGCTTTCCCATGCGTTCCATGCGCTGCGGGTCCAGCTTGGGGGTAAAGGGCAACCGGCCGGCGTCAATCCTCCGGCCAAGCAGCGCCATTACCGCCGGAACGAGGGTGTTTGTTAGCAGCAGGCACATTGCCGCCACCAGGAATCCCGCGATGCCGATGGAACGGATTTCGCTGATGGGAACTGCCAGGAGGGCCAGGAATCCGATAGCAACGGTCGAGGCGGAAATCAAAAGCGTGTGGCCTGCCTGACGCGCCGCCAGCAGCGAGGCTGTTGGTCCGTCGCACCCGGTACAGATCGCATCCCGGAAGCGGCTGACCATGAGCAGCGCGTAGTCGATTCCCAGGCCCAGCCCAAGCATGGTGGCAAGATTCTGCACCAGAATCGAAAGATGCCAGCGGGCGGCGAGGAATCCTGCAATCGCCATGGTGGAGGCGATGGCAAGCTCGCCAATGGCCAGCGGAATCACGGCGGCGACTACGCTTCCGAAGGCCAGCAACAGCAGCACGAGGGTCGCGGGAATCACGAGGCTTTCGCCGTGCTGCACATCGGCAGCGCTGGCCTTGCGAATGTCGAAATTGAGCGGAATCTCGCCCGTCAGTTCGAGCTTCGCGGATGGATAGCGGCCCCGCAACTGATTTTCAAGAGAGCCGGCGAGCTGATGGAGGCCTGGAACGAGCGATTCTACGGAGTTGTCAGGATTGCCGGAGCTGTCGGTCGCTGCAAGTCCCACTACGACAAAGGTTCCGCCGCCCTTGCCTACGAAAATCGAATCGCGCAGATCGAGATAGGAGACGACTCCGGAGACGCCGGGAGCCTCGTGCAATGCCGCCACAATGGGAGTCAGCGCCTGCTGGCCTTCCTCCGAATCCACGGCGGGAAGGCCCTGAATCACCAGCACCACCTGATCCACAAATGGCGAATGAAAGCGGCTGGCCAACTCCTGCCGAACAGTTTCCGCTTCGCTGCCTTCGACCCGGGTCGCCGTCTCCAGATGGCGCTCGGCGTGAAATGAGAATGGAAGAAGCGCAATGGCAGCAGCAAGAACTACCCCGGCCACCCAGAAACGGCGCACATACATGAGACCCATGATTTCACACATAATCGTTGCCGGTTAAGTGGTGATTTACATTCCATGCCTGAGCCAAAAGGCGTTAGAGCAGTTCTCCGATTGCTGTAGAAGGAGCCTTGTATCCCACCCTAGCCGGAAAAACAAAGACCCGGCGAGGGTGGGGCACCCGATCATTGTGATGAGTCAAAGCCTTTTCCCCACATCTCTTTGAGATGTGGAGCACCCGACACTCTATTCCTTCACGAGAAATGCTCTAGAAACCAGAAAAACTCCTGCGGTTCTGTTAGATTGGTCCCGTCGGATAAGCCGCCGCTCCATAAACCCATTCGGCAAGCCCGTTCGACGAGGAGGACATATTCTTAAATTTGCATTGCTCGCCCTGGTTGTCGCTGTTCAATCTGGAACTGCAAACGCTCAGCAAGATCCCCGCGTTGGCTCCTGGACGCTCGTCTCCGCGCAGTCTGCGCTCAATCCTCCTAACAAACTCGCCGTTACGCCTCTGCACGGTGCGGTGCATGTCGTCATGTCCGGCGAGACCCATTTCGATTTCACGGCGAAGTCGAACGGACACGACACTCCCGCGCCCGGCAATCTGGGCTTCAATCAAATCAAGCTGCATAGAATTGATAAAAAACAGGTCGAAGTCACGGAAACAAAAGATGGCGCCCTGGTGGCAACGGTTCGCAACAAGCTTTCGAGCGATGGGAAAGAATTGACGATCACAACCACACGCCAAGGCCGCGCCGACCAGATCACCGTGTGGGAGCGAAGCGGTGGCGCGAAGGCAGTCGGCGACCCGCTGGCAGGCGAGTGGACGCAGGATATGAGCAAGACCCGTATGCGGCAGGGATTGGCGCTCAAGATCGAGCCGGATGGAACGGGAGGGGTCCGTTTTTCAGGCGATTACACCTACACCGCACGTTTCGACGGCAAACAATACGATCTGAAAAACTCCCGCAACGACACCGTGACGCTACAGCTTGTCGATCCGCACACGGTGGATGCGATTTACCAGCGGGACAATCAGATCGCGCAAAAGGACAGGTGGGTTGTCTCCGGCGATGGCAGGCAGATGACGCTCACCACCACCGGCACTCTCGAAACCGGCCAGCACGTGACCGAGAAGCTGGTATTTCAGAAGCAGTAGGCGACCAGGAACCAGCAGTTCTCCTATTGCTGTAGAGGGGGTTTTGTATCCCACCCTAGCCGGAAAAACAAAGACCCGGCGAGGGTGGGGCACCCGATCATCATGGTGAGTCAAGGTCTTTTTCCACATCTCTTTGAGATGTGGGGCACCCGAGACTCCGTACCATTACGGAAAATGCTCTAAAGCCGCGCCTTTTCAACGCGGCTGCGAGCCAGCCAGCCGCTCACACTTCCTTGAAGGCAAGGCGCTCGGCGGGGGATACGGCAGCATCAGTCTCGCGGGCCGCAATCGAAATGATCCCCTTGCGGTGCATGAATTTCAGGATGCCGCTGACCACATCTTCGAGTGACGGGTCCGCGATGCCCCATGAGGAAGCGTCGCGGGCTGCCTGATACTCGGAGTTGTCGTAGCGTTTAAACTCCATCGCGGTAATGTTGTCCACCGAGCCCACCAGAAAATCGAGCAGCGGAAAGAGAAGGTCTTCCTTGCGGCATCTGCGAATCAGCTCGGGAACGAAATCCTTCACGCTGAAAATGTCGAATTGCCGCCCGGTCGCCTTGGTAATGAGGCCGGTAATGTCCAGCATGTTCGCATAATCGTCGCGCACAATATGGTAAGTCTTGTTCTCCGTGCCCGGCGTCGTTGAAATGGCGACAATGTTGTTGGCTACAATGTCGGCGGGAGTGAAGCTGACCTGGTTCAAAGCATCGACTCCGATGCCGTGATTAATCATGAACGCAACCAGGCGAACGGCGATGTCGAAGTTGTTGCCGCCGCCGTTAATGGAGGGGCTAACGAGCGCGGGCCGGAAGATACGCACGGGAAGCCCCTTGCTGCGCGCGTCGTCCACCACCTGCTCCGCCACCCATTTCGACTGGCTGTATCCGAAGTCGAGAAGCTCCATGTCCTGATTGCTGTCCGTCTCGTAGAGGACGCTTTTCACGGCCCAGCCAAAGACAAAGGTCGTCGAAACGTAATTGAAGCTCTTCGTCCGCCCTTCAAACGCGAGCCGCAGAGCCTCGTTCGTTCCCAGCACGTTGGCGTCGCGCATTCGGTCGTAGTTGAAGAGGTAGTTCACGGTTGCGCCGTTGTGAAAGACCGTATCGACTTCACTGGCGAGGAAATCCCATAGCTCCTGCGCCAAGCCCAGGCTCGGCTGGCCCAGATCACCACAAACAGGCGTCACGCGAGCCTCGAACATCTGCATCAACCCCGGAGCGCACGGCCCCATCGATTCCATTGCCGCCTTGAGTCTCTGCATTCCCTGAACTTCGTCCGAAGCCCGAACGAGAACATGAATCTTGGCTCGAGTCTGCTCCAGCAGGCTCTTGATAAGGAACGGCCCGATGAAGCCGGTGCCGCCTGTCAGCAGCACGCGATTCACGGTCGGCGCAGCGGGCAGCGGTGCAGGCGTTGGAGGCGTGAAAACGAGCTTCGTGTCGTCGCTCATCATCTGCTTCTCGGCAGCGCGCTGTTCTTCTCGGAAGGCTGCCAGCGAATGCCGCAACTGAACCAGCGCTTCTTCCGGCACACGCTCCAACTGTTCGGCCAGTTGAAAGAGTTCGGCTACGCTAACACGCTGAATGACGCCGATGTCAACTTGTCGCGCCAACATCTCGGCGCCCTTGTCCTTCAGCAGTTCCTTAAGCTCGTGCATGAAGACAACAAGGTCCAGCGAATCAAGCCCGGCCTCGACGAGGTTGTAGGATTCGTTGCCGGTAAGGTTGTATCGCGCCTTCAATACGCCGAAGGACGACTGAATATCCGTAGCGGACGCGGATGCCCCGGCGTCCTTCTCGCGCGAATAATCGGTGAGAACGGTGAACAGGCCCTCCTGCCACATCTGCCTGGCCCGATGACGCATGATCTTGCCGGAGCTGGTTCGCGGTATCGCGCGGGGCGCGATGAAAGAGATCAATGCCACTTCCACGTTGAGATAATTCCGGACCGCAGCGGCAATCTTGCGCGCATCGGGAATCGCCTTGGGATTTTTCACCTCGGCAACGATTGCCAGCGCAGGCTCGCTGTCCTCGTGAATCTGGAACGCTGCGACGCAGTTGCCGCGGATCAGGCTCGACGCCCGCTCGACAACGTTCTCAATATCCTGCGGGTAATAGTTCTGCCCGCGCAGGATAATCATGTCCTTGATGCGGCCGCAGACGAAAAGCTCGCCGTCGTGGAAGAATCCCATGTCGCCGGTACGAAGATAGCCGTCGTCATAGGGGCTGTCGTCCACCAGGCGGGCGCGAAACTGCTTCTGCGTCAGTTCCGGGTTGTTCCAATAACCCATGCACTTGCCGCTTCCGGCAAGCCAGATTTCGCCGACATGGCCCGGCGCGAGCGCGACGTGCTGCTCCGGGTCCACGATCTTGACATCGATGCCCGGAAGCGGAGTTCCGCAACTGACAATCTGCGCGGAGGCATCGATTTCGGAGACTTCGGTCGTCATGCGCGCTTTGCCCAAGGCGAGGGCGCGCTTGTTGACGGAGACGATATTGCGCCCGCCGAGCGAAACCGCCAGGGTGTTTTCGGCCAGACCGTAGGCTGCGTAAAAACTTTCCGACTTGAGTCCGTAGGGTTGAAATGCCTCAAGAAAGCGCATAAATGTATCGGGCTTGACGGGTTCCGCAGCGCACATCAACACGCGGAGCGAGCTGAGGTCGCAACCTTCCATGCTCTCTTTGGAAAGTCTCCCGGCGCGCAGGCAATAGTCGTAGGCGAAATTCGGAGCAGCGGTCGCAGTGGCGCGATAGGTATGTATGGTGTCGAACCACAGGATGGGCCGCTGAATGAAATCCGTGGGCGAAAAGCCGTAGGTCGTGCCGCCCCGCAGCGCGGGATAAAGATAGCACCCGATCAACCCCATGTCGTGATACTGCGGAAGCCACGAGACGACAACCGGCGAGGGGTGATCGATGACGAGCGGGCAGGTCTCAAGGATGTTCTGGTGCGTCACCATGACGCCTTTGGGCTCCATCGTGGACCCGGAGGTGTACTGGAGAAAGAGAATCTTCGAGATGTCGTGCGACGTGGCGTGAGAGGTACCGTTCGACGCACCATTCGACGTGGCGTGGGAGGCGCCGTTCGCAGTTCCGTTGAAAGCGGCGCGAGAGGCACCGTTTGACACACCATTCGACGCGCCGTTGGAATGTTCGTCCGGAATTGGATTCACAAAGTCTTCAGTGACGATCCACGGGAGGCCGGAAATATAGTCCACATCAACGCCGGAAGCCGCGACTCCGCTTCTGGCGAGATTCGTCTTCAGCGAAGCGTGATAGTCCTTGCTCGTCAAAATTGCCACAGCCTGGCAATCCTTGGCGATATGCACCATTTTGTAGAGGGCGCTCTGGAAGCCGCGGGAGCTTGGGGGATAGACGGGCACGGGAATCAACCCGGCGCGGACGCAGCCGAAAAACGCGCAAATCATTTCCAGCCCCGCCGGATAGGCGAGCAAAACACGGTCCTCTGGCGCGAAATGATGCTGCTTCCGCAGGTGTCCGGCAATCGCCTTCGTCCGGTGCAGAAATGACGCATAAGTGTAGCTTTCGACGGGATTGCCGTTCAGGTCGATATACGAGTAAAGGAGTTTGTTTGGGTGCTCATCCCCCAACCTATCCAGTTGGTCCAAGATCGACGCCATAGTTAATCAGCAATACCCCCAAGGTTGAATGGAAAAACTTAATACGCAGAGAAAATACGAAGCTTCTCGCTTCACCGTATCTCGCTTCTCCGTGTCTCGCTGTTCAGGTCTGGCTGTTCAGGGATCCCGGTGACGTGAAATACTGCGGAGTTTCAGAGCGCGGAATTGGAGCGTAGGGCGAGTTTGAGAATAAGGGCACGAAGACTCCGCGCCTCGGCGTCGCTCGATCCAGTTGGTTAATGTTACCAGAGCATGAGGCAATACCCGACAGGATTCGAAGCGCAAGGCGGTTCCGGCATTCGAATTAGCTTGATTCTGCACGAGTTTTCGCGCTAGTATCAGCTTTCGACGCTGCGGCGGCGGGCGATAGATTCGCTGCTGGCCTGCTTCCGGGCTGAGCCACCGATCATACTGACCCAGATTCTATGGATTCCGACGCGCCGGACCGACTCAACAGAATTTGGCGGAGGCGCAGGGGATGTCTGAAACCGAAACGGTAATGGCCCTCAAGCCGGATTTGGACGATCTTGTACCCTCCGAGCCTGTGCTGCGTCAGTCTATCGGCGACCCTACAGGCGCGGCTTCCTTTCCTAAAGTCCTGCGCCATCGGCTCGACCGTTTCTTTGCCGACCGGAATCTCTCTCCCAAAGCCGACCGCACAATGTGGGTCAAGATCGCATCGGGTCTGGCTGTGCTGCTGGGCAGTTGGATTGCCATCTACGCGCTCCGGCCGGATTCCTGGAAGTTTGCAGCGCTCTACGTTTTGAGCGGCCTTGCACAGACGTTTCTTTTGCTGAACATTGCCCACGACAGCAACCATAACGCCATCTCGTCCGTGCCGTCGGTCAACAAGACGCTGAACTATGTCTTCGATCTCTGCGGAATCAGCTCGTATATGTGGCGCATTCTGCACCATCGCGGCCATCACTCCTGCATCAATATCACGGGCGAAGACGACGCGCTCACAGGCCGCGGCATC
>JAATFM010000315.1 GCA_015655195.1 Terriglobales bacterium | reverse complement strand
TGCCGCAGGAGCCGCAGAAGCGGGAGCCGGGCGGATTGGTCGCGCGGCAGTTGGGGCAGGCGAGGAGTGGCGCAGCAGGAAGCACGCCCGGAGCTGTGCCGGCAGCGGGAGGATACGGAGCGGGCGAATAGACGGTCTGCATGTAGTGGGACTGGGCCTGATTCTGGGCATAGTCTTGAGCATAGGCGACGTTTGGCGCGTAGGCGCCGGAAACCGGATAGCCCCATCCGGCGGGGAACGGGATGCCGAGCGAGGTAGCGATGACGGCGGCCTGCACTGCATTGAACTCGCGAACACGGGCGGGCATGAAGAAGCACTCGATGAAGCCGAGGACCCAGGGCAGCGGCGTCCAGCTCAAGCAGAGATAAAGGATGCCGAGGCCGATGCGGCGGAGGTAGAAGTGATGCACGCCAAAGCCGCCGAGGAAGAGCGCGAGCAGGACGCCGACGACCTCGTCGCGGCGTGTGGCCTCATAGTGCTGGTGGAAGATGCTTTCCGGGCTGGGATAGGGAACAGAGCTCATGGGCGTGCCTCTCGCGTAAATTGCTGCTTGCGAAAGAGGATACGCGGAGATGGGACGGACGGTTCCGGATCTTCGCGCGATCTTCTCACCCCGCGATCTTCTCACCATAGATTCACCCAAGCGCTGGAACCAATACATGCCGAGGGCCGGGCACACGGCCGCGTGGTATAGCGCTATCCCACTTTCTGAAAAAAGAGTCCGGAGCGTGGGACGCAATGCGACCCGGGGCGGGTGACGGGCATCACAATGAATAGATAGCGTGCATGGGAAAATCAGAGCGGCGCATAATTGGTGATATTCTTGACTTTACGTTCCGGCATCCGCAGTCTAGGATGCAGCTACGGGCTCGCAGGCAGCGCGAGGCGGTCAGTACGCGTGGAATTCAACCGTTCCTTCAACTAGGGATTGCTCAGCAGGGATAGCGAACTCCCAACAGGAATAGCGAACTCCGAGTGAAATCGCGTGCGTTCATTTTACGAATAAGGTTTGCGGCGGCGGCGATGGCAATGCTGCCGCGGACGGCGGCTGCATTTTCTCCAACGTCCATCTTTTCCACACAATCCACGCCGGCGCGGCAGGTGAATGAGCTTTCGTTTTTCGTGCTGGGGATTTCGGCGGCGATCTTTCTTGCGGTCAGCCTGCTTCTGGCCTATGCGCTGGTAAAGTTCCGGGCGCGGTCCACGGATACGGCGGAGCCGCCGCAGGTCTTTGGCTCTACGCAGATCGAGCTTTCGTGGACGATTATCCCCATCCTGATTGTGACGGTGCTGTTTCTGGGCACGGCGCGGGTGCTTTTCAGTGTGCAGGATATGCCGAAGCCCGCAAGCGCGCTGGACGTGACCGCGGTGGGGCACCAGTACTGGTGGGAGTTCCGCTATCCGCAGTACAACATAACGGCGGCCAATGAGCTGCACATTCCGGTCGGGCAGGGAACCACGGGACGGACGACCTTTCTCAAGCTGACCTCGGCCGATGTGATTCACAGCTTCTGGATTCCGCAGCTTGGCGGCAAGACCGACATGCTGCCCAACCGCGTGAACGAGATGTGGCTCGACCCGAAGACGCCGGGCGTCTACCTGGGCCAGTGCGCGCAGTTCTGCGGGGCGCAGCACGCCAAGATGCTGCTCACGGTGTATGTGGACACGCCGGAGCAGTTCGCAAGCTGGATTGCGGCGCAGCAAAAGCCGGTGGCCGAGTTGGCGAACGGCGGAGCAGCGGCGGGAGCCGGTCCGGCTTTGGCGTCCCCGGTTCCTGTGGCAGGCGCGGGAAATCCGGCTGGCGACGCAATCGATGCGCTAACGGGCCAGAAGGTTTTTGAGCAGCAGGCGTGCATCAACTGCCACGCGGTTTCCGGCACGATGGCGAATGGCCGCTTCGGGCCGGACCTGACGCACCTGATGAGCCGCAAGTCGCTGGCCTCCTGCGCGATGGCGAATACGCCGGAGAACCTGAAGGCATGGATTGCGGACCCGAGCCAGTTCAAGCCGGGCTGCCTGATGCCGGCCATGCACCTGACCGACCGGCAGAACGCGCAGATAACGGCGTATCTGCAGACGCTGAAGTAGAGAGGCTAGCGATGGGCGAAGGAACATTCCCAATACCGCACGAAACGGGCGCGGGCATTGCCGCCGCGGGCGGGAAGGGCACGTATCTCGAAGTGATTCATAGCTGGATTGTGACGGTGGATCACAAGAAGCTGGGAATCATGTACATCGTCTACGCGCTGCTCTTTCTGGTGGTGGCGGGCGTGGAGGCGCTGCTGATGCGGATTCAGCTTGCGGCGCCGAATCTGACCTTTCTTTCTCCGCAGACATTCAACCGGATGTTTACCATGCACGGGACGACGATGGTCTTCCTTGTCGGCATGATGATATTGTTCGGCCTCGGCAACTATTTAATCCCGCTGATGATCGGGGCGCGGGACATGGCGTTTCCGCGGTTGAATGCCTTCAGCTTCTGGATGAGCGCCCTGGCCGGGGTTTTTCTCTACTTCAGCTTTATCGGCGGCAACGGCCTTGCCGGAACGGGCACAGCGCCGGATGTGGGCTGGTTCGCGTATGCGCCGCTCACCGAGCGGGCTTTTTCGCCGGGGCACACCATCGATTACTGGACGGTCTCGCTGCTGGCCAACGGCATCGGCTCCATCGGTACCTCGATCAACATTCTGGCCACGGTCTTCTGTATGCGCTGCAAGGGCATGACGCTGCTGCGGATGCCGCTTCTGGCGTGGCTTTACGCAACGATGTCCTTCCTGACGCTGGTGACGATCAGCCCGCTCACCGCGGCGCAGGCCATGCTGATGATCGACCGCTACCTCGGCGGGCACTTCTTCGACACGCAGGCCGGAGGGTCGGCGATACTGTGGGCGCATTTCTTCTGGATATTCGGGCATCCAGAGGTCTATGTGTTGGTTCTGCCGGTCTTCGGCATGGTGAGCGAAATCATTCCGGTCTTTTCGCGCAAGGCGATCTTCGGCTATCCGGCCATGGTGGCGGCGAGCGTGTGCATTGCCTTCATCAGCCTGGGCGTGTGGGCGCACCATATGTTTACCATCGGCATGACGAGCGTGGGCAATGCGTTCTTTACGCTTTCGACAATGCTGGTCTCGGTGCCGACGGGAATCAAAATCTTCAACTGGCTGGCAACGCTGTGGGGCGGCAAGATTCGCTTCCAGTCGCCGATGCTTTTTGCGATCGGGTTTCTCTTTCAATTCCTGATTGCCGGGCTCACCGGCATCATGCTGAGCGTTTCGGCATGGGACTGGCAACTGCATAACAGCTACTTCGTCGTCGCGCACTTCCATTACGTGCTCGTGGGCGGCATCGTCTTCATGCTCTTCTCGGCGCTCTACTACTGGTATCCCAAGATGACGGGCCGGATGATGAGCGAGGGGCTCGCCAAGTGGCATTTCTGGCTGATGCTGAGCGGCTTCCACATGACATTCGACCTGATGCACATTCCGGGCCTGCTGGGGATGCCGCGGTGGATTTACACCTACGAGGCGAACCGCGGCTGGGGCACGCTGAACATGCTGGTCTCGATTGGCGGCTTCATTCAGGGTGTCGCGGTGCTGATCTTCGTGTACAACATGGTGCGGTCGTACTTTAAGGGTGCGATTGCCGGGCCGGACCCGTGGGATGCGTGGACGCTGGAGTGGTCCACGGCCTCGCCGCCGCCGGCGTACAACTTTGCCGTGGACCCGGAGGTCGGGAGCCGCAGGCCGCTGTGGGACATCAAGCATCCGGAAGACATGGATTCGGCATTTGAGTAAGGCGAAGGGCTAAGGACGAGATGAGCACCGCAACTCTACAACCCGTCGAGACCGAGCAGGAGTGGCGTCTGCCCTCGCGCGGTGTTATCGCCATGACTTCGCTCATCATCGCGGAGAGCGCAATCTTCACAATCTTTGTCGTCGCGTATCTCTACTACATCGGCCGCGACGTAAGCGGGCCGACGCCGAAGCAGGTGCTGGAACTTCCGATCTTCAATACGGTCTGTCTGCTTTCGAGCAGCCTCTTTATCGTGCTGGCCGAGCGGGCGATTGAACACGGCAAGATGGTGGCCTTTCGCATCTGGTGGCTGGTCACGATGGCGCTTGGCATCATCTTCCTCTACGGCACGGGCGCGGAGTGGTACAAGCTGATCGTCAAAGACCATCTGACAATCAGCACGAATTTATTTGGCACCACCTTTTACTCGCTTGTCGGCCTGCACGCCTCGCACGTAATCGTGGGACTGCTGATGATGCTGGTCGTAGCGGTGTTTTCACTGCTTGGGAAAGTAAAGCCGCAGCACGCCGAGCGGGTAAAGGTGCTGGCGCTTTACTGGCACTTTGTGGACGCGGTGTGGGTGGTTGTCTTTACGGTTGTCTACGTGGTGGGACGATGAGCGAGATTCCTGATTCCATTTCGCCGCAGACGCCAGAGTCGCATCCGGCCGCGCTTCATGCGGGCGACACGGTGCACCTGCCGGCGCCGACGGCTTTTCCGTTCCTGCTGGCGCTGGGGCTCACGCTGGTCTTTGCCTCGCTGGTGACGAGCGCATGGCTCGGCGCGCTCGGCGGCGCAATCGCGATTGTGGCTGTGGTGGGATGGTTCCGCAACGTGCTGCCGCACGAGGCGCACGAGGATGTGCCCGTGCCGATGGAGTTCATCTCCTACATCCCGACGCTTAAAAAGGTCTCGCATATCCAGGTGGATGAGACGCACCGCTCGCAGTTCCCGCTCGAAACATTTCCGATTTCCAGCGGAATCATCGGCGGCATTGCCGGCGGCATCGCGATGGTGATTCCGGCGGAGATTTACGGGGTTCTGCGCTTCCATTCCATCTGGTACGTGGTGAACCTGCTTGGCGGCGCGGGCGTGGGCGGCTGGATCAATCCGACGATTGACGAGATGAGCCACTTCCGGCTGGGCGCATTTGTCACGGCGAATATCATTCAGGGCGCGACGACACTGCTGGTGGGAATTCTCTACGGCGCGATGCTGCCCGTCTGGCCGAAGAGGCCGATTCTGCTCGGCGGCATCATCGCCCCGGTGTTGTGGACGGGGCTGCTGCACAGCATTATCGGGCTTGTAAATCCGTTTCTTCAGCAGCGGATCGACTGGTGGTCGTTCGCGGCCTCGCAGGTGGTCTTTGGCGTAGTGGCGGGCTATGTGGTAACGCGGCGCGGCAAGCTGCGGCGGCTGGCACAGGCTCCGCTGGCTGCGAGGCTGGGAGTGGAAACTCCGGGCCTGATGCACGAGCACGGACACGATGCCGGCGAGAGCAGCAAAAGCAACGGCGAGCGCAGCGGAAGCAGTCAAGACAAGGGAGACAGTCCGGAATGAAGATTCGCACCACGTTACGGCTGTCCGGCTCTGCTCTGTTTCTCCTCTGCGCGAGCCTTCTGCCGCTCCTTGTAGGTTGCAAGCTGCCGGGCAAGCCGGCCGATGGGCCGGAGGTTCCACGGCCGGAGGAAGTCGCGGATTTTGACGCGCTGTATGGAGCCAACTGCGCTGGCTGCCACGGGGCGAAAGGCGAGTGGGGCGCGTCGATGAACCTGTCGAATCCCGAATACCAGGCGCTGGTGGACGACGCGAGGTTGCGCGACGTGATTGCGAATGGCGAAACGGGCACGCTGATGCCGGCCTTCGGCATCAAGCACGGCGGAATGCTGACTGCGGCGCAGATTGACGCGCTGGTAACGGGGATGCGGACTCATTGGAGTAAGGGCAATGTGCTTGCGGGCCAGAACGCGCCGACATACAAGGCAGTGCATGAAGGCGACGTGGCGAAAGGCCAGGCGGTGTACACATCGGTCTGCGCAAAATGCCACGAGCGGCAGCCGGATAAGGGCGGCTATGCGGGCTCGATTCTGGATGGCTCGTTCCTGGCGCTCATCAATGAGCAGACAATTCGCACGACGGTGATTGCGGGGCGGCCGGACCTTGGAATGCCGGACTGGCGCGGGCTTGTGAAGGGTCGCACGCTGACGGACGACGAGATTACTGATGTGACGGCGTGGCTGATGGCGCAGAAGCCTGCATTGCCGGGGCAGCCGTATGCGAGCCCGGTAAAGTCGCAGACAGCACCGCAGCCGCCGCAGGCAGGGAAATGAGTGAGGCAGGGATGAGCGACGAGAGTACATCGACTGTTGGAGAGGCAGCGGGCGCGACGGCCGGCGATCTTTCGCGGCGGACGTTTCTGATGAAAGTAGGCATTGCGCTCAATGCCGTGGTTGCGGCTGCGATTGCGACGCCGGTAGTGGCGTATCTACTCGGCCCGGTGATTAAGCGCAAGGATTACCTCGAATGGGTGGCGCTCGGCGGCGTAGAAGACTTTCCCATCGGAGAGACGACGCTAGTCTCCTACCACAATCCTTTCTCGAACTCCTGGGATGGCGCGACGGCGAATGTGCCGGCTTATGTGAAGCGCACAGGCGCGAATGATTTCACCGTCTTTGCCATCAACTGCGCGCACCTGGGCTGCCCGGTGCGGTGGTTCAAGGAGTCGCAGTTGTTCATGTGCCCGTGTCACGGAGGCGTGTATTACGCCGACGGCAGTCGCGCATCGGGGCCGCCGGAGCGGGGACTTTTTACCTACGAAGTGAAGACTCAGAACGGCAAGCTGCTGATCGATGCCGGACAGATGCCGACGCTGAGCAATCGGGCCGCGAACGGTAACGGGGCCGATGGGCCGTGTTCGGGCGGCGAGTGGCCAAAGGAATCCGCCGAGGCGGCGATGGCGAAGATCGTCAAGACGATTGAGCCGTATAAGCCGCAGAGGGGTTAAAGCATGGCCTGGTACAAGCAAGTCTACGATTGGCTGGAGCAGCGGCTCCAGCTCGAAGGGCCGATCAAGGCCGAGGTGACGCACCCGGTGCCGCGCAAAACGGCGAGCTGGTGGTACGTCTTTGGCTCGGCCAGCTTTGTGCTGCTCATTTTGCAGGTTGTCACGGGCATTCTGCTGGGGCTGGTTTACTCGCCCTCGGCGGCGCACGCGTGGGATTCGCTTCAGGTGCTGAATCACGATCTGCCGCTGGGTTGGTTTCTGCGCGCCATGCACGGCTGGGGCTCGAACTTCATGGTCGCCGTGGTGTTGATCCACATGGCGCAGGTCTTTCTCTTCGGCGCGTATAAATTTCCCCGCGAGCTGACGTGGATTCTTGGCGTTTTCATGCTGCTGATGACGCTCGGAATGGCCTTTACCGGGCAGGTGCTGCGCTTTGACCAGGACGCCTACTGGGGCCTCGGCATCGGCGCATCGATTGTGGGCCGCGTGCCGTTCGTTGGCGAGCCGCTGGTGCACCTGATGTTGGGCGGCCCGATGATTAACGGCGCTACGCTCACGCGCTTTTTCGCACTCCACGTCTTCGTAATCCCCGGAATGCTGCTGGCCTTCACCGCGCTGCATGTCTGGATGGTGCTGAAGCTCGGCGTCAACGAGTGGCCGATGCCGGGACGCGTGGTGCGGCGCGAAACCTACGTTGCCGAGTACCACGAGCTGACGCATCGCGACGGGCTGCCCTTTGTCCCCGGCGCGGTGTGGAAGGACCTTGTATTTTCAGCGGCGATTCTCTTTGCCGTTGCAGCCTGCGCGGCGGTCTTCGGACCATTCGGCCCCAAGGGCATACCGGACCCGACGATTATCAGCACGGTGCCGAAGCCGGACTTCTTCTTCCTGTGGATTTACACGGTGCTTTCGTACCTGCCGCCGGAGCTTGAGACGCCGTTCCTGATGATTGTGCCGCCTATCGCGGTGCTGGCACTGGTAGCGCTTCCGTTCCTGGCCGGCGTGGGCGAAAAAAGCCCGTGGCGCAGGCCGGTCGCGGTCTTTACGGTGATGTTTCTCGCCATCTGCTGGGGCGTTTTTACGCAGCTTGGAACCTACACGCCGTGGAGCCCGCAGATGAGCGCGTGGAGCGGTGCGCCGGTGCCGATGGAGCTGCTGAGAAGCCGCACGCCGGTGGAGCTTCAGGGCGCGGTCGTCTTTCAGCAGAAGCAGTGCCGCAACTGCCATCAGTTGGGCGGCCTCGGCGGGCAGCGCGGGCCGGCGCTTGACGACGTGGCAACGCGCTTGACCGAGGACCAGCTTTACCGGCAGGTGCTTCAGGGCGGCGGAAACATGCCGGCCTATGGCGCGGCTCTCTCGCCGTCCGAGACGACGGCGCTGGTGAAGTATCTCAAGACGCTCAAGCC
>JAATFM010000279.1 GCA_015655195.1 Terriglobales bacterium | reverse complement strand
CCGATGACTTGTTTAAAGCCTATGATGCAAAGCATCCTGGCACCTTCCCAACTACCATGGAGCGCCACAATCGTGTGCTGCCGCTAGACCCGCAGGAGACAATTCGCTGGAGTCAGATGGAGCCCATTTACAACTCGGGACCGGCCATGGGCGGCGTGCGGGCTGCCATGAACATCAGTGCCCTCTTTGGTAGTCGTAAGATCCCGTTCAGCGTCCGTTTCGGCAATGAAGCCTCCTTCGACGAATTACGCGAATCGCCCGCCGTAATCATTGGCGCATTGAACAACCGCTGGATGTCGCAGATGTCATCGGATTTACATTTTGCAATGCAGGAAACAGGTGGACGGCTTGTCATTCACGAAAATGGGCCGGGGAGCAGAACGTGGGGAAACCAAGCTATCCCGACAGGGTGGCGCGACTATGGGTTGGTGACACGACAGTTGTGGGGCCCGACCGGTCAGTTCACTGTAAAGATTGAAGGTATCGGCGATGGCGGCACCGAAGCAGGTAGCGAGGTCATCTCCGACCCCGAAAATCTGCGCAGTGTACTGCAAAGCATGCCCAAAAACTGGGAGAAGAAGAATATCCAGTTGGTTGTCTCAACCGACATCACCGAAGGCAAGCCGGGCCCCCCGAAGCTTGTTGCCTTTTATATCTGGTAAACAAAATCGCTACATTCGTTCCGGCGGCCGGAACGAATGTAGCTTTTACACCCGCCTGCAGGCCGGATGCTATCAGATGAATGGATGCGCTAAAGCCTCTTGGGATCACAGGTTGCAGTCCTTCCCTGCCTCCCTGCGAGTTCAGGGTCGAAGTGGATCGCGGGAAGTCACCTGCTCCGCATTCGGCGAAGGCAGCACATCGTATAAGGGCCGCGCAGGGTGGGTTCCGGGGTTTTCATCCGCGAGAGAGATCGCCAGGATACGCACATTACTGTTGTCAGGCAGCTTCAAAGTAGTCGCTCCACTCTGTACGTCCAGTGCATACGCAAACAGATACGAGTAGGCGTACGGAACGTTTTGTCCTGCCGCATCGTGATGGTGGCTGCAGTACCAGGCAATGTCAGCGCGCTTGATAAAGCCCGGCTTCAGACCAGTCATCTGGCCGTAATTGCCATGAGATATGTCGTTCGAACTCCATATACGATCGTCCCACTGGCCGATGAATCCGCCCCAATCTTCGATGTTAAGCTCGCTCTTCTTTCCGCCTACATCGAAGGTGACCTTCTGGTCGCCATTTGCCGACGCTGCCAGCACGTACACACGATTGAATTGACCAGCCGGCAGCTTGATGACCTGCCCCTTGGCAACAGTCGCATTGGGCGTGCCCGCTTTGGCTTGCGCCAACTGGAACTCTACACCGTTGAAGTCGATGTGCGCCGGCAGCATTTCGGCCGGTAGCGCATTGCCTTTCCCATCAAAACCAAGAGCCGTGTGCTCGCCATCATTGCTGGCTGTCGCCACGGTGTATGGCAGCGCCACAGGCATGGAACGCACTGCGTCAATCTTCGTGATGGAAGGCGCGAGCCGCACTGCGAATGTGCGAGGCTGATATGCGCCAAACGAGGTTTTGAGCGCGGCGCCGACAATTGTGGCAGCGCCTGCGGGTTGCTCCTGGCCATTTACTTCGCGAGCAGCCGTGATGGGAGCCGCGAACGAAACCCGCACATCGTCTTGTGGCTTGCCATCCAGCTCAACCAGACGCACAATGATTTCGTCGCTCTCTTCCGCTTTTTTCAACGCCAGTACGCGAATGCGCGGATTGCTGACCTTCAACAAGGAAAAGGTTGTGCCGAGCGCGCCCGGATGTCTGGTAGTTTCAAACGGAATCAGCGGCGCGTTCAGGCGCTGCCCTTGCCAATCCGTCTGCGCATCGCGCCAACCAGCGGCATGGCCCATGAGACCGTACACGAACTCATGATGACCAATATCCTGAGTGGCTTGGTCTGGATAGCCGCCGGCGACTCCCGGCGTGCGAATCAGCGTGAGGCGAATCGTACCGTCATCGGGCTTGTCGGAGCCGTTCTTGCTGTCGGTGAGAATCGTTACGCCAAATGTGCCGCTCATATCCGTCTGATCGATCCACTGATGCGAAGGCACTTCAAACTTTTTCGGTTCCGCTGAAGGACGGTCGATGGTGCCGATGTCCCAATTGTATGTAGCCAGATGATTCAGAGCCGTAAGCGGGAATGTTGCCTTCAGATTGACTTCACGCGAATTCCAATCAATCACATTGCCAAACTCAACTCGCTTGCCGGCGTCGCCCGCCGACAAGCTGATGGTCTGCACAAAACGCGAACCGGCGGTTTCGCGCGTTACTTCAAGGGACACACGCACGGGTCCGTTTTCCACGACACGAATCTGCGCCGGACCGCTGACATAACCCTTCGGCGCAGCCTGCTCCTGGTCCCAATCCATATTCCAAGCCGGCCATTGCCGTGGATTGTCGTAGGACAACGCCAACCGCATCGGAGCTGAGAGGAGCTCGCGGCCTATCTGCTTGTCAAAGATGCTAGCGACATCTCCATCTGTGTTCAACTTTACGCGGTAATACTCGTTCTCCAATTCCTTATCGGAAGCGTGCAGAGTAGACGAACTATGCGACGGACCCGGCTGCACATCGTAGACCGCATACCCGATAGATGGTGTATCGGCAACAAAGAGCACCTTGTCCTTCACGATTTGAGCCGGAACTTCTTTGCCGTCCGGCCCACTCACATGAACATCCTTCGGCATTCCATCGGGGAAATGAATTTCTGCTTCCACCAGATCTTCGCGAGGGATATTCAGCGGATTGAAGACAACCAGCGGCACGCCGTGGGTTTGCGTGTCGAGCGCGCTCGCTACCGCATCCGTGCTGCTCTTCAGCACGTCTGCGAACTGGTTCATTGCGATTACATCGTCGTTCCATGCGAATTCATAAGAGCGCGGCGTGGCAGTGCCTGCGGCGAGATCGTGGAAGTGCGCTCCCATGGCAAGCGTCCACGCATCGTTGAGCCGCTGCATGGGATACTTTCGGCCACCAAGCCATTCCGCCGCAATAGAGGACTTCTCCGCCGCGTCGGCAAGCAACTCCTCATGCCGAATCCAGCGCTTCTGGTAAGCCTGCGAGGTTAGTGAACCTGCGGAATGATTGGTCAACTCCAGTTCGCCTGTGTAACGCGGCAGTTTCGCCGCCTGCTCCGGAGCGATGTTCAGGAACATCTGGTCGGCCGTCGCTGAAATTACATGCACCGGACCATCGCCCACCTTTACGTCGGGCCCGGTTCCATTCTGGCCATTGCGAGAATAGGAATTAGCAGCCAGGGGCATATCCACAGTGCCTTTGGTCACGATTGCTTCGAGCCGCTTAACCGATTCTTCCGCTGGAGCTCCACCAATGTCGCCAGTGCCGAAGTAGTGATAGTCGGCAAAGAGGCCGGTCACCTTGCCGTTTAACTGCACGCGCGCGGCCCAGTCGCCCTGGAATCGGCGCAGCTCATGATCTGCCTGCATCCTGACCAGTGCATCCTGTTCATTCCTCAAAGCAGCTAATTGCTGGAGATCCCTGGGAGCCGGCGTCGTTCCATTGTGCCTGTCCTGCTGCAATGTTTGCTGGATGGCGGCGATCTTCTCTCGCCGTTCGGCATAAGCGGGATCGGCAGGCTCGGCCGGAAGAGGAGTACTGAGATCGGTATAGATTCCGCCGCTATACGAGCCCGGATTCATGCCGGCGAGTACGCTTTCTCCATCGGGACCAACCCACACACCGACATTAAAGGGCGTCCCTTCGGGAGTCCTCTCAAGCGACTCCACACCGCCCACAGGAGCGGAAGAGCCCCAACTGAGTTTCTGCGTAGAAAAGCCCTTTACGCCGGAGTGCGCCAGGATTGTCGGCAATGAGGAGGGGAATCCGAAGCAGTCCGGCAGCATGTATTCCATGCTCGCCTTGCCAAACTCTTTGCGGAACCATTCATTGCCGTACAAGACCTGGCGGATGATTCCTTCCGCACTGGGCGCATTGACGTCGCCTTCTTCCATGGAAGAGCCCGCGGGGAACCATCGCCCCTCATCCACATACTTCTTCACCTGCGCGAAGTCTGCAGGGTAATACTCCTTCATAAAGCGATAGCGATTGGCGCCGCTGAAGTTGAAAGTATAGTGAGGATACTTCTTAAACAGCTCGAAGTTACTCTCCATGGTTTTGCGGATGTACTCGTCAATCACCTGGGGGTATTCCCACCGCCATTCCGTATCCAGGTGCGCATAGCCCACTACATAGAGCGTTGGCTGCTTGCTCAAATCGGGCGTTTCTTGTGCAGGCGCATCTGCTGTCCAGGACAAAGCGATAGCGCCTAGCGACATCGCGCTTAAAATCGAATGAAATCTTCTCATTGCAGCTCCAGAAGCTCGTATTAAAGAGACAGAATCATGGTTGGTCGTACTACCCTGGTGTTTCTCCGGGGCATAGTCACTGTTGATGCGCAATACAGATTTATGTGAAATCGGAGACTCATCCATACCTTTTAAAAAGCAACGAATGAATCCCAAGGCGCAAATCGCCGGCTGCGTTATTCAGCCTTCTCCTGGATCACGGTCACCGGACCCAGCAGCCCGGAGGACAGTAGTGGCGAATCCGCTTGATATGGCGCTACATCTGCGAACGTGTACTTTTTTGCACCGGGCTGCTGATCGCCGATCAGCCGGTTCACCCACGCGTTCGTTACTTTCACAGTCAAAGTATTTATGCCGGGCTTCAGAACATTGGTCACATTGACCCGATACGGGGCATGCCAAACCGTGCCCAGCGATTTCCCATTCAGAGTTATAGTGGCCAGGTTTTTCACGTCGCCCAGATCGATCCAGACGGCCGCACCCTTCTTGAACCAGTTCGCCGGGGCCTGAATCTGCTTTGTGTACGTGCCTGTCCCCGAGAAGTACTTTACCCCCGCATCTGTGCTATCGCTCCATGAGGTCAGGTGATCGAGCGCAACGGTCGATGGCGCACCGCGGCCCGCCTGGAAATCAACCTGCCATGAACCGCTGAGCGTAGCCAGATCGGTCTCCGTCAGAGTGGGCAGAGTCCGCGACATCTCCGTTGTTGTTTTGCGGAAAACCACAAACACTGAGCCCCACGGCTCCAAGTGCAGCGGCACCGTTGTACGACCGTTCGCAATGTTGAAGGAAGCCGGCTCGGTTTTGCCTGTATCTGCGTGCCATAACTCCGGGGTCTTTCCACTTATGCGGAAATTGGCGTTGATTGTCTCGTATCTGTCATTGCGGTTATCGACAAAATATAGATCGCCACCAGTAAGTTTGCGGTGGACAAACTGGATGTTGGCATCATTCTCCGGTTTGCTGTATTCGAAGTCAGGATCGAAAGCCAGTTGATGCAAGACCTCGTCCAGGCTCGGCCCGACATAGACCGTTCCCTTCCCCACTTTGTGCGCGCCGGCGCCGTCGCCGAACAGTTCGTCATTCAGTTTTGCAAATTCGGCCTGATCGTCGGCAAGACTCGGATCATCAACAGGTTTCGATCCGGCAACGGTCGCCCCATCTTCCACCAATTTGTAGATCGCTTTCAGGACCGGCAAGGACATATGTCGGCTATACGGATCGAGCCCGAGCACCTTGTAACTCATCCCGCTCGGAGTGGTAATGCGTCCGTTGCTGACACTTAGTTCGTGGATTAGTCCGTCGGCATTGATGTAATCGAAGTTATATCCCTGCGGTATATTCGGAGCTTTGCCCTCGAAGAGCGCAGTAATGTTCGAGTCTTCTCCGTAGAAATAGACAAGATCGGCCTCGAATCGTCCCTGCTGCAACAGAAAGCTGGTGCGGGCCAGATAGTCCACCCACGGGCCTGCATCTTCAGCCCATGTTTCGTTGCGATTGAACCATTGCCCATAAGGCCCCAGCGTCATCCCCGGAGCCTGATCGACCAACGGTTGATGCGCAGACTCGTGAACGACAATGCGATTGATGCCATTCAAAAATTCCAGATCTGCCGTGGGCCTCAGAGTCGCCGGCCACCACCCCCAGGGTGTCCTGGATGTGGTCATCGATTCGGCTGCCGCAAGATTCTGTCCGTAGATATGCGCTACCGATGCCGATTCGCGGTCATCCTCATCGTAGCGGTAAGGCTCCTTATAGGCGTCTGCTCGCGGCATCCACATCGCCCCCATCGGAATATCGTCCAGTTTCTTGACTTCCATTCCATCCGCGATTAAGGCGCGTCCACCTTCGTGCGATTCGCCATAATGACCCATGCCGCGCGCTTTCAATGAGGCTTCGACCTGACCGTAGTGTTCGTCCGCGGTCAAGTCAGCAATCGTCTTCCGAAAATCCCACAGGAACCGGTCGCTCGCTGCTGCGCTTTCCACCGCGTGCCCGGCCAGGACCGGCAGCCACGGGCTCGGATCGTATCCACGCCGCTTCGTGAACTCCTCAATCATCTTGTCGGTCCAGTTCTGCGCGCCCGCTTCCCAACTGTCTGTAATCACGTACCGGATGCCTCGCGCACCCATATTGTCCGGGCCAACGGTCTTCTCGTAACTGTCCAGGTAGCCATCCATGTAGTGCTTCACGTAGCCGGCATTCAGCTTGTCGACTTCCAGCCCGGTCGCCTCTTTCGTCGCCGGGTGGTTCGTAATGCCGAGCAGCGAGTATCCAAAACGCAGGATCACCCACTCACCCGCGGGCGGCGTCCAGTCAAGCGTTCCATCCGGCTGCATCTTGCCGGTGAGATCAACCACATCGCTTTTCTGAATCACATCCCCGGGCGTCGCCGGAGGCGTTGCGAATTGATATAGATCCGGCACCGGAATAAACGCAGCCTTCTCTTCAAAGTGATCGACATACGCACCCGTGTGCAGCACCAGTTCCGCCACGTGAATCTCAACCGGCGACTGCTTCTTGAAAACCACGCGATAGTAAGCCGCTGTCGCCGGAGCAAAGGCGATGGTGCGCTCCACCGGGCCGCCCTTCGGCAGAGTAGCGACAAAGTGGAATGTCTGCCCGTCGTCGCTTGCTTGCAGGGACACGTCCAGATTCTCGGAATGTCCGCCCCAGCCGGCCACAAATGATAGCGCGCGGATCGTTACCGGATTCGGAAAGGCATATTGAATCCACGACTCTCCTTCCGACTTCGGAAAGCGGATTGACTTGTTCAGATCCCCGTCCACCAGCAGGGCCACGTCTGTATTTCCGTCGCTGGTGCTGATTACCGGATGCAGCGATTCCAGCGGCGCATCGCGGGCTGGAACCTTGTAGGCCACCACTGCACTGTCCGCGTAGTAGTGCTCGGAAGACTGCGCCCCCGCGCTGGAATCCTGGAACGGACCGGTGGTCGACGGCGGATGTGGCAGTACGCCGTGGAAGGGTTTGCCGCCTTCCACGCGCAGCTCGCTCCACACATATTTCTTCATGCCCTCAGAAGCAGGGACCCACGGCCCTCCCGTCTCGCTCCAGCCCGGCGAACCGGCAATCGCCATCTCCATCCCGTACTGATCGCCGAGATGAATCGCATACCGGAAAGCATCCTGCCACTCCGGCGTCATGTAGCCCAGCCGATGCTGCACCACTTGCGGCGTGCCAATAGCGGCATCGAAATTCTGGAACCCGCCCAGCCCGATCCTGTGCATCCAGTCCAGGTCCAGCTTGATGCCCTCCTGGGTAATGTTTCCATTCATCCAGTGCCACCATACGCGTGGCCGTGCACTCGCGGGCGGATTCTCAAAACCATTTCGCAATACATCCGTTGTTTTTTGAGCAAATCCAGCATCTGCGCTCAAAAGCAGCAAGGCCATTCCTATCAAAACCAGTTTTTTGTTGGAATACCTTGTATTCATCATCCTCGACTCCAGCGGCTGCACATCATGACCGAATAAGCGAATAAAGACAAAGCTCGCCGACCTGCTAAAAGCATTCCGAAATATTTCCCGTGAGCGACAGATACGCAGTATATGAAGAGTTTAAAGCTTTTGTCAATACGAAAAATATTTTCCTATGGGAATTCCGTAAGGAACACTCGGCCACAGCAGCACATCCCAAGAGGCGCAACTCATGATCGAGCTATATTGGACACCCCACTCAATGGAGATTTGGATAGGTTCTGTAAGCGACGAGCTCGGCGTCGAAAACGGTCCCGCTGAGGCGCGAACTCTTCAGAAGGGCCTCGAAGTAAGGAAAACGATTTGTATGGAAAGTGTTGCGGAGACCTTCCATTTTATTTTCAGATGTGAGAAACGCGACCGCTGCGTCGGTAGCGTCGGAGTCTACTCCGGCAAGAAGGATGACGTTTCCCGTGTGGCTCGGATTCGGCAGGTAAGCAATCACCGCTGAGACCGCAGAGTTAGAGTAGAGTGCCTGCTCTCCCTGCCTCGGATTACGGTTGCGCACAATCGCCATCCCGCGCGCGTAGTCAAAGTCGGTGATGAAGTTCAGTTGACTATTGAAAAGGTAATCCCAGGGCAGGGACTTCTTGCCACCGATCAGGATCACGTTGTCACGCATGATCTGGTCCGAGGTAAAGTAGCGCGACAAAGTGAGGTAACGCGGGTAAGTGTCCGGAATCTCTCCCAGTAGCGACTGAGCGGCACGGACCGCGCCGAACGTTACCAGGTCATGGCTCAAGACCTGGTTCACGTCTTCCTTGCGGTCCGCGCTCATGTGCGAGGACTGAATCTGTCCGATGAATGTGCGACCAATATAATCATCAAGCGTAAGAGGATTGCGGGTAATGTCCTCCATTACGCTGGCCGAATCGTCGGGCAATACCAGATCGGTTTGACGGTGCGAGTCGAGAAAACCGCTCCAAAACGCTGCCAGAGCCGGTTGGCTGTCCCGTGGATAGAGCGCTTTGTGCATGGTGCGGTTTTGAAGATAGAGCACAATACAGGCAGTGGCGAGACACACGCTCACCACTGGCCACACCAAACTCCGGATCCGGATATGCCAGGACGTTGGGGCGTACCCGCGCTCCACCGCTCCGGCAGACGGCACCGGTTCGAGGGCAGACTCTGTCTGCACCAGCGCGACGTGCTCCGGCTGTTCCGCCAGCCGATGGCGAAAAACCAGCCGGTAACCGCCACGGGGGATCTCAAGAATGAAGGGTTCTTCGGCGCCCGCCGATTCAAAATACGATCCAATGCGCTTCCTGAGCTCGGTAGCGTTCACGCGGACGATGTTATCGGAGCTCCGGTCGTAGTCGTCAGGCCTGCCGAAGACCCTGATGCCGATCTCCAGCTCGCGAATCTCCGGACAGCCCTCTTTGAGCGACTGCTTTCCCACGTAAAGCAGGAAATCACGCAACCGGGCAGATCGGGCGAATTGTTCGCTGGCTGCAACCCGCTCAATGAGCGCCCACCGCTCTTTGAGTGTGAGCGGTACCTCTACCTCACCGACTGCCAGATTATTCACAACTGTTCCCATTAACCCGGATCAAAGTATGCCCGAGTGTACCCCGCGATGCCAACAAGGTCAATACACGACACGCCGGGAGAGCCCTCAAAAGGCGCTGTAGAGATGCTTTAACCAGCAGTTTCTTTTCTTGCTTCGATCGTCCTAACACGTTGGGCATTCATGAGTTCCCGATTTTCTAACGGTTAAAATCGGAGCCTTCTTCCGGTCAATTAACTTGCGGGCCGTTCTTCCGATTACCCACAATGCCTACCAATACGTGCAATCACCGAAGTTCTTGATTTGATTGGCATGGGTCTTCATGCAAGGGACAGTGTACTCAATCGAGTGCGCCTCAACCCAATTCCATGGCGTTATCAATGACAACGCTGGTGCCGTGACGGCATGACGAGATGGCAGGTAACTAGCGTACCGGTTACCTGAAGCTGCTGCATCTGGTTTCGACCCCTTGCAGCAGCAGTTTTTAACTGCTTTCTCGCCAGCCTGGTTGTGATGAACAAACCTGATTCGTAAGAAGGAGAGAAGCATGAGAATGACATTGAGGACGATTGCGGCGCTGGCCGCAAGCCTGCTATTGGCAGCAGGTCTGTCGTTCGGCCAGGAGACCAGAGCTACTTTGGGAGGCAAAGTTACCGACCCAACCGGGGCGGTAATTCCAAAAGCGGTGGTCGAAGTGACGGCGGATGAGACCGGCGTGGTCAACACCACGAAAGCCAACGACGTCGGTTCCTGGTACGTCCAGGACCTTCTGCCCGGACATTATCACTTCAAGATAAGTGCGCCGGGGTTCAAAACGCTGGAGCACTCTTCGATCGAATTGGTGCTTGGCGACCAGAAAAATATCGACGCGCAATTGCAGGTAGGCGCGGCGACTGAAAATGTGGTGGTAGATTCCGCTACGCCGCTGATCGATACCACCGCGGCGGTTTCGGGCATCATCATCACCACCAAGGAAATCGAGGAGCTTCCTCAATATGGCGACAGTCCCATATTTATGGCGAACCTGGCTCCCGGAATGAAAAACAGCAACCCCATTTCTGCCACCACGGGACGCCTTTGGGGTAACAGTGCAGCCTCCGACCTAGAGATGAACGCTGCCGGTGGAAGTGCAAAAGCCATCAACTACACACTCAATGGTGCGACCAATAGCAACACGTCAGGCGATATTGCATTCCTGCCCGCCATGGATTCGGTTGCGGAAATGCGTGTCGAAGCCAATGCCTACGATCCGTCGATCGGACGGACCGCTGGCGCAACCATCAACATGCAGACAAAGGCCGGGACCAAAGACTTTCATGGCACCCTCTACGATACGAACGTGAACAATTTCCTCAACGCGAATTATTCGCAGAACAAGGCCGCGAATGTCCCCGTCGCGGTCGTCCGTATGAATGAGTGGGGAGCGACGGTCGGAGGTCCGGTTTGGATTCCGAAACTCTATAATGGCCGCAACAGGAAGACCTTCTTCTTCTTCGATTACAACTACACCCGAAACGCAACGCCGGGCACTACCGGTAACATGTCTGTTCCGACGGCTCTTGAAAAGACCGGCGATTTCAGCCAGTCGTTTACGACTATCTCTGTTGGCGGCAATGTAACCCGCTATCCTGTTACCATTTACGATCCCGCTTCGATTACGGAAGTCAACGGCGTTAAGAGCAGAACGCTCATCAATGGCAATGGCACGATGATTCCTTCAACCAGCATCAATGCTGCCGCCAAGGCCTTCCTTGCTCTCTTGCCTGATCCTGAAAATGCCGGTGATGGTTCCAGCTCCGACAGCAATAACTATGTCAAGAACGAGACTTCAGACGACAAATTCAATAGTGAAAACCTGCGTGTTGACCAGACCTGGGATAACAACAACCACAGCTACGTCAACCTGCGGCGGAATTATGTGAACGGAACGGGAGCCGATCCCTTCGGCGTGTCGAATGTTCTGAACGAATTGGGGGGACCACGCACAAATTATGGCTTCACTCTGGACCACGCCATCGCCGTTCACAACAACCTGATCGTCGATCTTCGTTACAACCTGACCGCGTGGGATACCAACACGTTCAGCGGGAGCACCGGCATCAGCCCGACGACATTGGGAATCCCGGCCACTAACCCATACATCACGATGCAGCAGCTTCCTTCTCTCCCGCTGGTGGCCGGTATTGTCGGCGGCGCGGAGAATGGCGGCCTGGGAACGGCCAATGCCGGAAGCTATACCAACGATACGGACCACGAGTTCAACGTGGGTGTCACGCACGCGCTCGGAAACCACGTTCTTCACTATGGCGCTCAGTATCTTATTCAACAGGAAGGCGACGGCAGCCTTGGCGCCCAGGGCGGCTCTTTCAGTTTCGACTCCAACTGGACCGACCAAAACCCGGATGCGACCGCATGTGGCGGGTGCGGCTCGGCGCTCGCTTCCATGTTGCTGGGCTTGCCCACTTCGGGCTCCATTCCAACTGCCGTGACCGCTTTCTGGTCGCAGCACTACACCGGCCTCTACTTTCAGGATACCTGGAGAACAACGAATCGGCTGACATTGAACCTTGGCCTGCGTTGGGACTACGAACGGCCGATGACGGAGCGCTATAACCGTTATTGGAGCCGCTATAACCCGAATGCTCCACAAACCGCGGTCCAGGCCGTTGCGCAGGCAGGCTACGCTGCAATGCTCGGAACCAGTGGCGCGGCAAACAACGGTGTGGCAATGCTGCAAACGCTACGGCCTGATGCTTCCACTTTCTATGTAACTGGCGGACTTGAATACGCCGGCTTGAATGGAACCAGCCGCTACACCGTCAACCCGCGTTACAAGTATTTCCAGCCGCGCCTGGGCTTTGCATACGCCATTACGCCTACCCTCGTGCTGCGCGGCGGCCTTGGCCGCTTTGTGCAAGCCAGTTGGTATACGGGCAGCCAGGAGGGATACAGCGCTAGCACGCCCATGTTGCCCACGACGGATGACTACATGTCAGTCAGTGCCACCTTTGACAATCCTTATCCGAACGGTCGAACGGTTCTTCCCACAGGCAACACGCTTGGCGAACAAACGGACGTAGGAACAAACAGTTCTTACACCGACCCGAATATCGGCCGTCCCTATGTGGATGAAGCGAGCATTTATGTCCAGAAGCAGGTGCGGGATTGGCTCTTCGAGGTCGGAGGCACTTTCAACCTTACTCATGCCGAGGGCATGGGCTTCTTGACTAATAAGCCGTCCCCAGCAGACTGGCTGTATGAAAACACACCAACCTTCGATGCAACTGGTGCGCCGGTACAGACGTTGTCCGGAAATGCACAGGTTCCGAATCCTTTCAAGGGTGCTCCGTATATGACCAACGGCGTCGCAGCCGCCAATACCATCGTTGCAAAGGCGTTGCTCAATCCTATTCCCACCAACGGATCGTTTACCGTAACGGAACCCACAGGCAAGACTCGCTACTACGCCATGAACACAAAAGTGGAAAAGAGATTTTCATATGGATTGAGTTTGCACCAGGCCTTCACCTGGTCCAAGCGTATCGCAGAGAACGGTTTTATCGGCAGTCAGTATATTGCGCCGATCATCGATCGCACTCTGGATACGGCGGACCAGAGGTTCAACTACAACGTTTCGCCGGTTTACGAATTGCCGTTCGGTCAAGGAAAACGCTTTGCGAACCATGTCAACAAGCTCGAAGACGAACTCATCAATGGCTGGGAAGTCAGCGCGATCTATCAGTTCCTTTCCGGAACGCCTCTGAGTATGCCGACAAACAGCTCCTTCTATGAAGGCGGCGATCCCTCACTCGGTTCAAAAAAAACCAAAACAAAATGGTTCGATACAACCAAGTTTGCGCCTTTCCCTGGTTCGAGCATCACGAAGGCGCAGTTGGCGACTAACTGGCCTGCGTGGACGGGTGTTACGAATATGCCCGGCGCCGCCTTTACGCCGACAAGTGCGTCCGGGCCCCAGAACGGTGTTTACCAGGACTTTGCCACCTGGAACACCTACAACCAGCACACTTTTGGCAACATCCGCAATCCTTACGAAACGGTACTATCGCTTGGCGTGCGTAAGGCTTTTCCCATTCATGACCAGATGCGGTTTCAACTTCGCATGGATGCTTTCAACGCCCTCAACCATCCGCAATACGGCAATATCGATACGAACCCCGGTGACGTCTATTTCGGTTGGATCAATGGCTCGCCAAAGCCATCGCAAGTCAATGCTCCTCGCTCCATCCAGTTGGCAGGCAAGTTGTATTTCTAACTGGCAAGCTAATGTGCGGCATAAATGCGAACTGGCCGGGAGGTAAAAAACCTTCCGGCCAGTTCGCACAACTCGGAGCGTGTCGATCTTACAGAGAACATATAACGACCAAGGGATATATCGTTTCTGTTTCCTGACAAACTGAGCCACGGCAGAGCAATTCTCCTTGGTTCGAAAACACCTTTCAATATCGGAAGAGATGGAGACAGCAGGACAATGCTGAGAAGAGAATTCCTATCGGCCTCATCCCTCGTGATGGGCATGTCTACAGCAGGGTTTGGCTCGGTTGAGTCAATCCGCGCAGCCAAAAGTATTCTGGATTACGGAGCCAAACCGGACGGTAAGGCCCTGAACACCAAAGCGATTCAACGCGCCATCGATGAAGTGTTTCGCGCCGGCGGCGGAATCGTGTATGTGCCTGTGGGAACATTCCTCACGGGAGGCCTGGAGCTGAAGAGCCGCGTGACGCTCTATCTGGAAGCCGGGGCCGTCCTCCTTGGGAGTCCTTCGATCGACGACTATGAATACCATCCAGGACCAGTTGCGCATAGCGACGCGAATGGCTGCCATTTGATCTTCGCGAAGGATGCCGACGACGTAACGATCTGCGGCCCCGGCACCATTGATGGTCAGGGAGAAGCATATTGGAAGCCGATCAACTGGACGCGCAAACCGGAAGATATGTGGAGAGACGTGGCCTCGGGGCACTATGTGGCTACGAATGGAAATCAGCGCCCTTCGCCTATGATCGAGTTCGCGCAGTGCCGCAATGTAAGGGTAAGCGGCGTGACGCTGAGAAACTCCGCGGGATGGACCATGCGCCCGATCGCCTGCGAATCAGTTGTGATCGACGGAGTGCGTATTCGCAATCCCTATCATGGAACGAATACGGATGGGTTCGACATCACCGCCTCGCGCGACGTAATGATCTCAAACTGCGACATCATCACGGGCGACGATGCCATCTGCCTCAAGAGCGAGAATCCCTACGGCGACCTGCTGCCGACAAAAAATATCACTGTGACGAATTGCGTGATTTCGAGCGCCAGCAATGG
>JAATFM010000318.1 GCA_015655195.1 Terriglobales bacterium | reverse complement strand
TGGCTTTGGGCTTTCCGAAGAGTTGGTTTCGCACGCCGCCGAAGCCTGCCCCGGCCACACCATCATCTGGCTCTGACGTGGGTTAGCGTCACCGCTAACCCACCGGGTGCTCCACCCTCGCCGGTTTTTTGTTTTTCCGGCTAGGGTGGGAGAGCACTCCCGCCGCTCTATCGCAGCAGATCTTCGAGCGCCGTGCTGAGGCTGGTCTTCTCGTCGCGGTATTTCACAATCACCGGCGCGTAGAGGCTCAGGCCCCACTCCTGGCCCTTGCCTTTTGTCACGGCCCGCGAGCCGGGCACGACGACCGCATTGGCGGGAATAATAAGCGGCGTCTCTTCCGTAGCGCGCAGAACCATGCCGTTCACCAGGTCGAAGACCGGAGTGCCGCGGGTGAGAATCGTTCCAGCGGCCAGCACCGCTCCGGCGCGAACAATGGTTCCCTCATAAACGCCGCTGTTGCCGCCGACAAGTACATTGTCTTCAATCACGACCGGACTGGCATTCACCGGCTCCAGCACGCCGCCAATCTGCGCCGCCGCGCTCAGATGCACATTTCTGCCGACCTGCGCGCAGGAGCCGACCAGCGCGTGCGAATCGACCATTGTGCCCTCGTCCACATACGCGCCGGCGTTCACGAACATGGGCGGCGCGCAGACGACACCGCGCGCAAGGTAGGCTCCTGCGCGGACGGACGAGCCGCCGAGAACGATGCGAATGCCGTCCTCCGGCGTAAAGCTCCGCGCCGGGTAGGTGTCTTTGTCCACAAAGGACAGCGGACCGGCCGAGTAACCTGCCAGGCTGCCCAGCCGGAAGCCGAGCAGAATGCCCTCTTTGACCCAGACGTTGACGCGCCAGCCCGTGGGCTCGGCGGAGTCGGGCGAAGCGGCGCGAATTTCGCCCACTTCGAGCGCTTGGCGGAAGGCGGCAAAAGTTTCGTGCGCTGCGGGATCGTTGACGGCGGAGGAACCTGCAGCAAAGTGCCGTTCGATAGCTGTTTGAAGATTTTCGGGAGTTGTCATGCAGGTTTCAGTTTATCAATCCGCCTATCAATCGATGGGTGGAAAACCGCGACAGGACCATAGGAGTGCGGAGCCCAAAAGCAAAACGCCGGAAGAGTTGCCTCTTCCGGCGTGGGGCCTTCCTCAAGAAAAGAGAAGTTCAGGCGGCCGCTGTAGTTTCGAGTTGCGGCCGGACGACGAGTTCGGCGCTTGCGCGCTGGAGCCGGAAAGCGCTCTCGCCGGTAGGAATCATAGATAGCGCGACCGTGGAGCGGCCGCGGTTACTGTGCATATGCTTGCTTTCCAGCCAGGCGCACAGTCGGATGTCGTGAATCTCCGGCTTGCCCTGCCAGAACTCAGGGGAGAGCTCACACTGAATCTTCAGATGATCCAGGTGCAGCTCGATGCTCGTAAGGCTCCGCGGGAAATAGCGCCGCACGTTCTCAGCGCCCACGTACAGACCGCAGAGTCCCGGACCTTTGCTTTGCGCTTCGACAATCATGGCAAACCTGCTTAGTGAGGTGGAGGTGGGTGATACGTTTATTGGCGGAAAGCTCGGAAACCCTAATGACTGTCATATGGCTCGCGTGCGGGTTCCAGAAGCGTGCCAGACTCGCGCCGTGTCTGTCTGGGCGGTGAGTCTCATGCAAAGGAGAGAGTATTGCCTACATACCAGATGCGCCAGACTGGGGAACGGTTGCCCTGTTTCAGGCGCAATGCAAATTATCAAACATCGGTGCGCCGCGTTCCTGTCTTGCGGCGCTCATCTGCCGTACCTGCGGCATTGGTCAATTAGACGCGCCTGGTAGCCAACTGGACGCGCTCAATAGACAACCGTGAATCGGTGGCCGATGTGCATGCCGGTTGCGCCAAAGAGGACGACGTTCATGGGGGCTCCTTCCCGTTTTTCGGTGCAGAAGAATCTCAGCCTGACGTTAGGATGCGGAAAACAGATGGGAGTTTCATGCTATCCCAGATCCGAAAATCCGGCCCTTTCGGCTACGCTTCAGGGCAGGCTCTGGGGCACATTTAGCGTGGCACCCTCTTGATCCTGCTGCTCTGCGGCGGGGACAAGAGCACGCAGGATCGGGACATTGCAACAGCTAGGCGGTTGGCAAAGGAGACGCAATGAGCACTGTGAAGACAAAACCATTTCGATCCTGCGGAATATCTCGACGATAGCGAGTCCATTGCCGCATATATGAGCGAGGCGCTGGAAAGCAACGATCCGGCCTTTGTAGCCGATGCGCTCGGAGTCATTGCCCGCGCCCGCGGTATGAGCGAGGTGGCGCGGGAGGCCGGACTCTCACGCGAAAGCCTGTATCGTGCCCTGAGCGTGGATGGCAACCCAGAGTTCGCAACCGTGCTGCGCGTAGTGCGAGCACTTGGGCTGCAACTCTCGGCTGTTCCGCTTGAGCAGCGGAAATCGGCGTAAGCGAGAGAGCCTCACAAACGGCTCGAATCTATCGAAATAAAACTTGCGCAGATGCTCAAGCAGCGAAATCTTCAGTGATCATTTTGCTTGAAAGCTAATTGGAGCAGGATTGTGCGTTGAGGCGTCATAACAAAACTGCGCGGCTTTGAGGGCCGCGCAGTTTTGCTTTTGAGCTGAGTTTACGTCTAGAACAAATTCCAGAGTGACTGGTTGTAAACCTCGTGGTGGTACTGGACTTCGGGGCCTTTTACGAAGGTGCCGAGCGCCTTGGGACAGCGGTCTGCTGCTGCTGCTTTCAGGTCCACGAAGCGGCCCTGCACATCCGGTCCGAGGATTTCAGCGATCCACTTCGAGCGTTTGAAATCCTCGATAGCCTGCTGCACGTTGTCGGGAAGGTAGCGGTGGGCCTGACGCAGGTTCTTGATCTCCGCCTTGGTGCCGTCGATGCCGGTTTTGAAGATGGAGTAGAGCGCGAGGTATGGGTTTGCGTCCGGAGCCACCGAGCGGACTTCGACGCGCATCGACTTCGAGTTGCCGATGGGAATGCGGACCATCGAGCCACGGTCCGTGGCCGAGGCCTTGATCTGGTTCGGCGCCTCGAAGTGCGGGTCCAGGCGGCGGTAGGCGTTCACGCTCGGGTTCAGGAGGAGGCAGATGTCGAGCGCCTTCGAAAGAATGCGGTCGACGAAATCCCAGCCGAACTCGGAGAGCTTCTCCTCGCCGTTCTCATCCCACATCAGATTCGCGTTGTTCTGCGTGATCGAGACGTTGGTGTGCATTCCGGAGCCGTTGACGCCGACGACGGGCTTGGGCAGGAAGCTGGCCGTCATTCCCATGTTGTTGGCAATCTGGCGGGTGAGCAGTTTGTAGAGCTGAATCTGGTCGGCGGCGGCAACCACCTCGCCGTAACCGTAGTTGATCGCGAACTGGCTGGGCGCGACCTCGGGGTGGTCCTTCTCGTTCTGGGAGCCCATGGCGCGCTGCACTTCCGCGGCAGTGTCAATGAACTGGCGTAGCGGGTCGGGCGGGAGCGAGTGGTAGTAGCCGCCGGAGTTGACGTAGTCGTACTTGCCGGTGAGGTAGAAGTTCTTCTCGGCATCCTTGCCAGCGAAGAGAAAGCC
>JAATFM010000230.1 GCA_015655195.1 Terriglobales bacterium | reverse complement strand
TTGGGCTCCGGTAGTTCTGGAATCCGCCGACGTAACGGACAGCTTCTCGATCGCCGGTGGCAAAATCTACCTCCGCCGCCTGCACGACGTGCAATCGGAGGTCAGCGCCTACACGCTGGCCGGCAAGCCGCTCGGCAAGGTGGAACCGCCCGGCGCCGGCACCGCATCCGGCATTATGGGCCGCCCAGATCAGCGTTACGGATACTTCTCCTTCGAGTCCTACATCCAGCCGCCCACCGTCTACCGCTACGACACGCTGACCGGCAAACGCGAAATCTTCTTTGCGCCGAAAATCCCCTTCAACCCCGCCGACTACGATCTCAAGCAGGTCTTTTACGCCTCGAAGGACGGCACAAAAATCCCGATGTTCGTGGGCGGCAAGAAGGGTCTGAAACAGGACGGGACCATACGGCTGTTAATGTCCGGTTACGGCGGCTTCAACCTCTCCGAGCTGCCGCACTGGAACCCCGAATGGGCCTGGTGGATGAGCCAGGGCGGCTGGTTCGCCTATCCCAACCTGCGCGGCGGCGGCGAGTACGGCGAAAAGTGGCACCAGCAGGCAATGTTCGAGAAGAAACAGAATGTCTTCGACGACTGGTTCGCCGCGGCGCAGTATCTCATCGACAGCAAATACACCTCGCCGGCCCACTTCGCCATTACCGGCCGCTCAAACGGCGGCCTGCTCATGGGCGCATCAGTTACGCAGCGCCCGGAGCTTTTTGCGGCTGTCTGGTGCGGCTACCCGCTGCTAGACATGCTGCGCTACCAGAAGTTTGAACAAGGCCCACAGTGGACCACCGAGTACGGCTCCGCCGACGACGCGAAACAATTCCCGTATCTGCTCAAGTATTCGCCCTATCAGAATGTGAAAGCGGGCACAAAATATCCATCCATCATGTTCTTTACCGGCGACTCCGACACCCGCGTCGATCCGCTGCACGCCCGCAAGACGACCCCTCTGGTGCAGGCGGCAAGCGCGAGCGGCAGGCCCGTGCTGCTGCATTACTCGCTCGCTGGCGGCCACTCGGAGGGCATCAGCGTCGATCAGGCCATTCAGGACCACGCCGACGAACTGACCTTCCTGTGGACGGAGTCCGGCAGCCGCTGATTTGGCGCAGAATCCGGAGCAGAACGCAGGGTGGAATGGACGGAAACGATACAGCCTTCCAGCGGCGTTATATTGTAACGCCGCACCGCATTCTTTCGACCCTTTCCCGCCGTCTTTTCTACCGAAGAGTGACGTAACCCACAGCCTGTCCCGACGTAACCTCATGTCCCGCCTGCACGCACCGATAAGGAAAGTACGCATACCAATCGCGTATATGGAAACTTGCGGCAGATAAGCCTCCTACCGGCTGCGGCGGAGTGCGTCAGAGGCACGGAGATGACGACAAAATCCGAGACGATCAAATCTCCTCTCAGGCCGCCTCTCAAGCGCAAGCCAGTCAGCTCAGGACGATCCAGTTCGGAGAGATCCGGTTCGACGCATTCCACTTCAGCGCGTTCCAATCCAGAATGGCCCCGGCAGGCCGACATCCGGCGCGCCATGCAGCGGAGAGAGTTCGTTCTGTACTACCAGCCGGAGGTGGAGCTCGAAACCCGGCGCATCGTCGGCCTCGAAGCCCTTATCCGCTGGCAACACCCGACCCGCGGTCTGGTCAGCCCCATCAATTTCATCCCACACGCCGAGCGCTCCGGCGTCATTCACGCCATCGGCAACTGGGGCTTGGCAGAAGCCTGCGCACAGATTCATCGGTGGACCGCCGAGAACCCCGCCAGCGGCTCTCTGCGCGTCGGTGTAAACCTTTCCGCGGGACAGTTCCTCCATGCCGGGCTCACCGACCACGTTCGCTCGCTGCTGCGCAAGGCCGGCGCGGCGGGCCGGCAACTTGGCCTGGAAATGACGGAATCCGTTTTCATCCCCGACGTGCACGCCGCCACCGAGGTTCTTCGCGGTCTACGCGACCTCGGCATCTCGCTCTCCATGGACGACTTCGGCACCGGCTACAGCTCGCTCTCGAACCTGCACTCCTTCCCTTTCGACACCCTCAAGATCGACCGCTCATTTGTCTCCCGCATCGCCGGCAGCGACCAGGCGTTTCACATCATCCGCGCCATCCTGGAGCTGGCCCGCGCCCTTCGCATGGAAGTCATCGCCGAGGGCATCGAGACCCGCGAGCAGTTCGACCTGCTCCGCCAGTTGGGCTGCCGTTACGGACAGGGCTTCTTCTTCGCCCCGCCGCTGCCGGTCAAGGAAATCTCCCGGCTGCTGCGGCTGCCAGGGCGCATTCTGTCGGAGCCTCCGCCGGATTGCGGCATGGCCTGAACCACCCGCTTCTGTCCCATTCCTGAACAGTCATCCGGTTCTTCCCAATCCAGACCATCCGGCATGAGCAATTTTCTTTTCCCGGCTCAAGTCTCCGCCGAGGCGATCTATGCTGCCTCTCATGCAGACCTCGATAGCCTTCGCGCCCTCTCCCACAAACGACTCCTTCGCTTCATTCCTGGCGAAGCTCGCCGCCCTGCCGGAAGGGGCTGGAGGAGGGGGTGCCGGATTCAACGAGGCCGAATT
>JAATFM010000236.1 GCA_015655195.1 Terriglobales bacterium | reverse complement strand
TTCCATTAACCATGTCGCTCGCGCAAATCAGTTCAAGAAACCAAAATCCGGCGGTAGACTACTTTTACTCTGCCGCAAACCGCCGCTCAAGAGCCAATCTGTGGCCTATTGGGCTCCGGCGCTCACACGCGCTCTTGCCCTTGATAAACCCCACCACCGACGACACGGAATACTTCGGCGGAATCGAGATCATCATGTGTACATGGTCGGCCAGAAGATGCCCTTCCTCGATCCGACACTCTTTCTGTTCAGCCAGCTTGCGGAACACCTCGCCCAGATGCCGGCGCAGATTTCCGTACAACACCTTGCGCCGACATTTCGGTATAAAAACAACGTGGTACTTGCACTCCCACTTCGAGTGGCTTAAGCTCTCATACTCGTCCATCCAGGATTCTCCTTGAAGTGTGCTTGGCGGCTCACCTCTCGGAGTTTCTTGGATGGACTCCCGCAAATGTCAAACTGATACTGCCTCCCCGGCAGAGCCGGGGGATCTCCCGTTGGATTAGGCAGCCATCATCCCCTCGTTCACCGGAGATGGCATATCCATCGCCCTACATACAGCCCGCCGTGCCGCCGCTGCCTATCTTGCAGCGGAGCCGGCGACGATCTTCCAGCCAAAACTGCGCTCCGCAATGCTGCCCCAGATGCGTCTTGCCGAGCTCGCCGACGACGGATTAAACAACGCACTCGCGCGCGCTGTACTGCCGTTCTGCCTCAGGGTCTAGCCCGGCGCGATGCGCGTGACGGCTAGACTCACGCGTGTCACCCAACCGCCGCTGTTGCTCCACAGGCGTTCGCCGACTGAAATCGAGCCAAGCCTAAGCGATTCTCGGTAGTCAAACCTTCCAGATTGCTCAAAAATTATCTGGTCCTCAAGGGAAGAAGCAATTCATCGGGTCAAATTCGTGAAATTACAACAAGGAGTTCCGCGCAGTCACGGTGCGGTCAGTTACGCACATGGTTGCAGCCATCCGGAACATTCTCAGCGCTGTTGATGGCTGAGCCTTCCGTTGATCTCTGCAGCCTCCCCCGAAACAACTAACCAACACGAGCCCTACTGGCTGCCAGATCTTCTCTGTCAGCTAGCGGGGCTTTGTTGTCTGAACAGAAAGGAAATAACTCTATGAAAGTTACTATCAGCTTCGGGACTCCATTCCTGGTAATCATCTACACCGTATCCATTTTGATGACCGGATGGGCTATCGGTGCACATTGGGGACACACACTGGCATCGGGGTGGATGCTTTTCTTGGCAACTATCGTTCTGGTTTTCCACGATATCTGCATCGCAATCTTGTTTGCTATGGCAGCAAACAAGATAGTGGCATCTGGCAAGAGAGAAGAGACTGGAACCGCACACCCAACGGCAGAATCATCTGAGCGCAGCCACCAAGAACCACACGATGTGCCTGTTGTTTCCAGAAATCTCTACGAGAGTGGCGCACACCAAAACCGTCGGAGTCCACAGGAATGGCTGGACCTCCCTATAGAGGAATTGGAATTCAGCGTGCGGACCCACAACCGTCTGAAAACTGCCGGCATTCAAACCGTGCGAGAACTCGTTCAATGCTCTGAAGGTGATTTGATCGACGCTAGCCTCAGTCCGGTTTCGCTCAATGAGATCAAGGCGATTCTGGACGTAGTTGGTCTGAAGTTGAGGCTTGATTCCGATCACTCACAGGAGGACGAAGACAAGTAGCTCCATCACACGAACTAACAAGCGAGGCAAGCAGCCTCGGTGAAGCCTTCCAACTGCTATTCACATTATGCCCCTGAACTCGGCAAGAGTTCAGGGGCTTTTCTGTTGTCCCAAACCAATCACCAGGAGATATTCAATGATGCACAATGCTATCGAACTTGCAATTCAACGGGGATGGAAAGTATTTCCCCTCATTCATCGCAGCCGTTTCTCGATGGAGCAGCCGCTGCTTACTCAGGCAACCACATCGATCGAACAGGTCGATGAATGGCACAGGCAGTATCCTGACTGCCTGTGGGCCGTCGCAACCGGAGAAGATTCCGGTGTGTTCGCAGTGGAGTTTTCCCGCAACTCGGGAATCCAAACTATGCGTTCTCTCTGCGAAGATGATTTCTCTGCCATGGACACGCTGCAGATTCGCACGTCGAAGCAGGTCACAATGTTCTTCCACTGGCCCGAGGAAGGACTGCCTGCACCCCGCCGTCAACAGATTGCTGAGGGCATTGCCATACGACATGAAGGTGGCTATGCGTGGCTGCCTGCTGATGTCGAGGAATCAGGTGGAGAATATATGTACAGCAATCCGACCGAATCCCCTAAGGACGCGCCCGGATGGCTGCTGAATCTTGCCCATCAAAAGTTCTCGACTGGGCGAGCGGCCGCTGTAGTTCCCTTTCCATCGTCAAAACCAAGTACGCATATCGTCGCTCTGTCATTCGCAATGCGAGATAACCGCTGGGCGTGCGAGTTTATCTCGATGGAGGATGGTGGCTTGATTGTCAAGACTCTGTTCTTCCGATCAGCCAGAACAGTCCTGCTTCTCGCGGAACGAGGCGGGTTAGCAATGAATGCCGCAAATAGAAAGTGGCTTCATTCAAGCATTCGCAATGGCGGGGGAAAACTGCTCCTGACACTGACGAACGAGCAGTATGAAAAGCTTCTAGCTGCGTAATCGTGGATCGTTGGGCTATTTGGCAAGACGGATTTATTCCGGCCATGAAGTTCATTATCTAACTAACCTTTTGATCTGCATGTCCTTGAAATATCCACCTACCTGGAAGCAGGGTCACCTTCGATCCCGCTTCCATCCATTACTCGGTCGTACTCCCGCCTGGAAGATTCATTCAAGAAATACTCGGGCTGACCTGCCTCCCGAAAATTAGTTCATTCTGAACGAGAGTTCTCTGTTTGTGAAGTCAACGAGAGAGCACCGGCGCCGCACATTCTGCTGGAGCGCGAAGATAGGACGGCGAACAGCAAGCGGATGTATCGGCCCCTATCATTCGCCAATCGCGTCTATTACTTATAGTTTACGCCAACGCAAAAATGTCGCGACGCTAATTCCTGTCCTCTGACAGGCTTCGTTAACTGTAATTCCTTTCGAAACCGATTCCTGGATGCCTTGAAGGATCGCTTTAATTTCTTCTGGTGCATGCACCTTCCCTGTCCGCCGCGGGAACTTCTGAACTACCTCGACCGCAGGTAACATCGGGCGAGCTGCAACTGGCTTCTTGGCTGCCTGCTTGGCCCAGTAACCTGGGGGAGGAAGGGGGATGTGAAGCTTTCTGCAGACTTTTGCCAAGCCAACATCGGAGATACCATACTTCTTCGCAAGAGTCCACAATGGATCAGTCCAGACCTCTTCATAAAGCTGGTCGCGACTATATCGCGACATTAGACTTGCCAATACCTTAGGCACCCCCTGCTCAGAATCAGAATTTGCGGCCAGGCTATCCGCGCTCGCGTGATTGCTGCTGGCGTCGCCGCACACAGGCAGTTCGCACGAATCCGTTAAAGGCTCAATCGAGGCCAGGTGAAATTTGTCGGATGAAATTTGACTGCTGTTGAGCCGGGGCACCTCCAACTGGACGTTGGCATCAACGATCTGCCCCGTCTCCGAAATTTGGACCGAGGGCAATGGCGGAGCAGCATCAACGTATTTGTTTACAGCTCGCTTCTGCCAGTACCCCGCCGGCGGGTGTGGAATGTGAAGGCGGTCGCAGATGTTCCGAAGCTCTGCCAATCCTAGAATCTCCTGAGCCCGTTTCATTGGCACCGACCAAACCAGCCGGTAGATTTCGCTCCGGTCGTATCGCTTCATCAAAATTCTGGACACTTGCAGCGGCATATAGCAGGTCTCATCAGTCATTGATGAGCCTGAGCCGTATTCAGGGGATTGCCCAATTAGCGAACTGTCTTCTTCCGAGGCAGTCTGAAATTGAGGCTGCATATCCTCAATCTCAGAGCGGTCGCTACGGCCGCCCCCAATGTGCTCCGATTAGCCGCTGCACTGGTCGAAGTGGTCTCTCCCGATGGCGTACTCCGGCTCCAATGACTCGAAAATGCCCCGCTGTGTCTCCCCAGAAGCGCAAATATGCATATCAGGCCCTTCAGAGGAAGTATCCGTACTCGGAATAATCGCTTTTGTTTCAAGCATCTCTGAAGATTTGCATTCCTGAGAGCCAGGTTCGGCTTCCAGGCGAACTGATAACATGGCATCAGGAAACTCGAATCCGGTGGCGATTAGAGTTCGAAAATCGTCCTCTAGCCTCCGCCATGCACTTCGTGCGGTAGACTGCGGCCTTCGGCCGCCTGCAACGGCTATGGCGCTCCCGTTGGTCGCGAGCGGACATTGATTGCATGGCACGAAGCTGCGCTGAGCGCGGGCATACAGTGCGGAAGTGGTGAAATGGCAAACACACCAGCCTTAGGAGCTGGCGCCCAAAAGGCTTAGGGGTTCAAGTCCCCTCTTCCGCACCATCCTTCTATCCATCGCGCAAGAAATTGCGCCCCCGGCAGGGTAATCTGGAAAGACCATGAGTGCACCGCAGCAGCCGAAACTGAATGTCGTTCGAACTACGGATTACCGCGAGAGCTATGCCAACAGCGTGCAGGTTCGCGTGAGCGTGTGGGATTTTCAGCTTGTCTTTGGCCTCGCGTCCAGCGAGTCGCCGGAAAAGGTGACGATCAGCAACCACCAGGCAATCTACCTGAGCCCGCAGCAGGCCAAGGCGCTGTGGAATGTGCTGGGGCAGAATGTGGCACAGTACGAGCAGGCATTCGGAGAGCTGAGTCTGGAGCCGCAGACGCACGGCTTTCCTCAGGGGCCGGTGAATTAAATCCGGTCGAATTAGGCGTACAGATGCGGGCGGCAGCATTGCCCGAACACCTATAATCAGGCTGACGTGATCCATACGCTTTCATCGCATCTGCGCCGCTCGGCGGCAAGCGCGCTTCTTATGGCGGCGGTCTTTCCGGCGCTTCTGAACGCGCAGCAGGCTCCCGCGCAGGCCGTGTCTGCGGCGGCCAATCCGCATAACCGGATTCTGCTCGTTTTGCCCTTTGACAACGGAACGAACCAGCCGAGCCTGGAGTGGATTCGCGAGGCTGCGCCGGAGTTGCTGACAAGCCGGCTGCTCTCGGCGGGCTTTGCGCCGCTGAGCCGCGCCGACCGGCGCTATGCGCTCGACCATCTTGGCTTTCCGCAGAGCTTTCATCCCTCGCGGGCCACATCGCTCAAGCTGGCGCAGACAATCGACGCGGACTCGATCGTTGTAGGCGACTACTCGACAGACGGCACCACGATTACGGCAGAGGCGCGTGTCGTGGATGTGCCGCATCTGCATATCAGCCAGCCGGTGACGGCGAGCGGCGAGATGCGCCAGATGGTTGCGGTCTTCGACTCGCTGGCGTGGAAGCTGACCAAGGAGCTTGACCCCGCGTTCAGCGTGGGCCAGGAGACATTCGTAGCAGCGGGCGCGAATCTGCATCTTGACGCCTTTGAGCAGTACATTCGCGGGATTGCGGAGGCAGACCAGACCGAGCGGCTACGGCATCTGCAGGCGGCGGTAAAGCTGAATCCGGAGTTCGCCGCGGCGTGGATGGCGCTGGGACGCGAGGATTACGCGAGCCAGGAATACGAGAACGCGGCTGCGGCCTTTGCCAAGATGACAAGCGAGAGCGCGGCGGGCACTCCGGACGCGCTGGAGGCAGGATTTTATCGCGGGCTGTCGCTGCTGTTTACCGGAGATTATGCGGGTGCGGAGACGGCCTTTGGCGGCGTGGCACGGGTTCTGCCTCTCGCCGCGGTGCAGAACAATCAGGGCGTGGCGTTGAGCCGGCAGAACCACGACGGAACGGCACTCTTCCGGCAGGCCGTAACGTCGGACCCAGGCGCGCCGGATTATCACTTCAATCTTGCCGTGAGCCTCAAGCGGCATGGCGACGCAAACGGCGCGCAGGCGGAGCTGGCGCAGTATCTCAAGCTGCGGCCCAGCGACACCGAAGCTCTAGGCTTGCAGACGGCGTGGAAGCAGCCTTCCGGCGCTGGGACGACTGAGCCGCTGGAGCGTATCACGCGCAGCTTTGACGCAACGGCCTTTCGCCAGGCGGCTGTGGTGCTGGACCAGATGGAAGCAGCACGGCTGGCTGCGCTCTCGCCAGAGCAGCGGGCGCTGGCGCTCGTGGTGCGGGGCCGCGAGTTTTTGTCGCGGGGATTGCTGCTTGAGTCTGAAAGACTTTTCCGCGAGGCGGCGACCGACGATAGCAAGCTGGCCGAAGCGCATGAGGGGTTGGCCGAGGTGCGCGAGCGCAGCGGCGATACTGCCGGAGCCCGCGCCGAAGCGGATGCGGCACTGGCGCTGAAGCCCACGACAGGAACGTATCTGGTACTGGCGCGGCTCGATCTGGCGGCGGGCCAGTTGGATGGCGCCGTGCACTGGGGCAACGAAGCGCTTAAACTAAACTCCGGCAGCGTGGAAGCGCAGGAAGTTCTGCGCCAGGTGAGCCTGAAGCGGAGCCAGACAAAATAAGCTCCGCGAATTAAGGAGCACGCTATGAGTGAGCGAGTTCCGAAAGCAATGCGAAAAGTACCTGCGGCGATGCGAGTTTGGCCGGGCGCAGTAGCTTTGGCATTTCTTGCGCTCTTCTTTGTGCTGAACGCGAGAGCGCAGCAGCCAGTGCAACCCGTCGCGGCACAGCCAATAGTAGACAAATTCGTTCTCGCCGATACCATTCAGCCGGTGACAGCCGGGCAACTCAGCCGGGCGATTGCCCGCGCCGGTTCGGATGGCGCATCGGCGCTCTTGATCGAGCTGGACACGCCGGGCGGGCTGGCCGATTCCATGCGCGCCATGGCGGGCGCGATTCTCACCTCGCGGGTTCCGGTGATTGTTTACGTTGCGCCGGCTGGCGCGCGGGCCGGGTCGGCGGGCTTCTTTCTGCTGGAAGCAGCGGATGTAGCTGCAATGGCGCCGGGCACAAATGCAGGCGCAGCGCATATCATCTTTGAGTTCGGCCAGCCCGACCCGGTGCTGACGCAAAAGGCGGAGAACGACGCCGAGGCGTTTCTGCGCTCCTATGTGAGCCGCCGAGGTCGCAATGTAGACGCCGCGCTGGCGGCGATGCAGTCCTCGCACGCATACACAGCGGAGGAAGCTCTCACGCAGCATCTGATCGACCTGACCGCGCCGAGCGACACGGCGCTGCTTGCCGCGCTGGACGGGCGCGAGATTATCCGCATGGACGGCAGCAAACAGACGCTGCATCTGGCCAACGCACGCATAGCGCTGCTGCAACCCACGCTGCGCGAGAATCTGCTCGACTGGCTGGTAAATCCGAACATCGCGCTACTGCTGCTGGTCTGCGGAGCGCTGTTGATCTATCTCGAATTCCACACGCCGGGTACGATTGTGCCGGGAGCGCTCGGCACGCTGATGGTACTGCTGGGCGTCTTTGCGCTGAACCTGCTGCCGATTCGCTACGCCGCGGTGATGCTGCTGGTGGCGGCGGTGGTGCTGCTGGTGCTGGAGGCAAAGTTCGGCGGGCACGGCGCGCTGGCGATTGCCGGCATCGCGTGCCTGACGCTAGGAATGTTGACGCTGGTGGCCGCGCCGATTCCGCAGCTCGATGTGAGCCCATGGGTGGCATTCGGCGTGAGCGCGGCCTTCGGGCTGATTACAGTTTTCCTGCTGCGGCTGGCGGTAAAAGGGCGAAAGAACAAGACGCTGCTCGGCATCGACGCGCTGATGGGCCGCACGGCCTCGGCAATGGAACGGCTCTCACCGGAGGGGCACATTCTCGTCGAAGGCGAAATCTGGCTGGCGGTGGCGAACGAGGAGATTACCGCGGGGACGCCGGTTCGCGTGACCGGGCACGATGCGAATCTGCTGCGCGTAACGCCTGTGGAACGGTAATGCAGGGCAAACAGGCCGGCTGGAGTAGAATCCGTGCTGGAACAAGGAGACACAAATGCTCGCTGCTCTGCCGATTCCGATTCTTATTGTCATCGTCATCGTTGCCCTGTATCTGTTCAATTCAATCAAAATTCTGCGCGATTACGAACGGGCGGTAATCTTCCGGCTGGGCCGGGCGCTGCCGACGCCGAAGGGGCCGGGGGTGATTCTGGTCTTCCGGCCATTTGACCAGATCGTGCGCATCTCGCTGCGGCAGGAGGTGCTGGAAGTGCCGCCGCAGGACGTGATTACGCGCGACAACGTGACGATCAAGGTCAATGCCGTGGTGACGCTCTACGTCCTTGACCCGAATCTCGCAGCGATCAAGGTGGCGAACTACGGATACCAGACCTCGCAGTTTGCGCAGACCACGCTGCGCTCGGTGCTGGGTGAGGTGGAGTTGGACGAGCTGCTCAGCCACCGCGACAAGCTGAACCTGCGGATACAGACGATCATCGACCAGCGCACGGAGCCGTTCGGCGTAAAGGTAATGTCTGTCGAAGTAAAACAGGTGGACCTGCCCGACCAGATGCTGCGCGCGATGGCAAAGCAGGCCGAGGCGGAGCGCGAAAAGCGGTCGAAGATCATCCACGCCGAGGGCGAGTACAACGCCGCGCAGAAGCTGGTGGATGCGGCGGCACTATTAGCCGAGCAGCCGATTACGCTGCAACTGCGCTATCTGCAAACGCTGACCGAGATCGGCGTCGAAAAGAATACGACGATTGTCTTTCCGCTGCCGATGGAGCTGCTCTCGCTGCTGAACAAGCTCGGCCCGACAACTGCACCGGCGCAGAAGCACGAATAGGCCGGACGCCGGGTGCCCCATCCTCGCGGCGTCTTTGTTCTTGCCGCTAGGGTGGGATGGCACGAAAACCGGGTGCCCCAGTTCCATGTGTTCGGAGCTGGGATCGCGCGTAGACGAATTACCTCATTTTGCATCCAATAGATTGAGAGTATGGGCTGGGGATCGAATACAGAATTACGGGCTACCGCGGCGCGGCGTGACAAGGAAGTCACGCTGGGGCCGCTGATGCTGACGGTGATTGGGCTTGGGCTCCTTGCGCTGTGCAGCATCTGCTTCGTCGCGGGCTACGCGGTCGGGCGGCGCGGCACACCAGCGGGCAATGCCGACGCTACCGCTCAGGCGGCGCAGACCGGCCGCTCGGCAGCAGAAATTTTCGCATCGACGAAGGCAACACCGACACAAAGCGCACCGGCTTATCAGGCAGACCCGCCGCCGCAGCCGGCTGAGACCAGTTCTGCTCTGACAAAGGCTGTCTCAACGCCTCCGCCGCCCGCGACGCAGGCCAATCTGCCGGCTCAGGACGCGCCGGCCCCGCAGTTCCCTGCATCGTCGGCAACCGTGCGCCCGGCAATGCTGCAAACCACGCCGCAGACGGCCTCATGGACGGTACAGGTGGCCGCCGTGGAGCATGCCGAAGACGCCGACGTGCTGATTAGCGCCTTGCGTCGGCGCGGCTATGCGGTCTCCGTGCGCAACGATCCAGCCGACCGGCTACTGCACGTGCAGGTGGGCCCGTTTGCCCGCCGCGCCGACGCCGACACTATGCGGCAGAAGTTGCTTGGCGACGGATACAACGCCGTCGTGATGCAGTAAATCAGGCGCGCATCCATTCCGGCAATCCCGAAGCAATAGACGCGCGGACGGATGCCATTAGTTCTTCTCGCGTGGCAAAATCCCTAGGATAAAGCGGCGGGTGAAAGATAATGTGCGCCATGCCGGGATGCACGCGCATGCTTCCTTTTTTCATCATGCTTTCCGTGCCGTGAATCGAGACCGGAACGCACGGCGCGCCTGCTTCCATCGCCAGATAAAACGGGCCTTTCTTGAAAGGCAGCATACGGCCATCCGGCGAGCGCGTGCCTTCGACAAACGTTGTGATGTGGATGCCTTTTTCAAGCACGCGGCGGGCTGCCTCAACACCGGCCTTTGCGCTTTCCACGCTGCCGTCGCGGTCTACGGGAACGAAGTCGCCGAGTTTGAAGCCATAGCCGAGGATGGGAATTTTCATCAGCGAGCGCTTGAGAAAGGCGGAGGTGCGTCCCGGAATGCGCGGGATGAGCGCAGGCGGGTCGAGGTTCGAAACGTGGTTTGCGAGAAAGATGCAAGCCGTGTTCGCGGGAACGCGCTCGATGCCGCTAACTTCGACGCGGACGCGCGCCATGCGCAGCGCGGTACGCGTGATCCACTGCGAGACCTTGTAGAGTGCATCGGCGTTGCCGGTAAGAACGGTCCATGGAATGAAGAAAACAGCCGCGGGAACGCCGAGGCCGACCATGGTGAAGAGAAGCGTGACAGCGGAGATCATGGCGCTAACCTTCAGGCGGTTACGCCGCGCGAGGCCGCTGCCGGCAGCGATTGAAGCGCAGCAGGCAGCTTCTCGTAGATGCCGTCAAAACCACCGTTCGAGAGAATGGCAACGACATCGCCGGCTTGCAGTTCGGGAACGATGGCGCGGACGATCGCGTCGGCATCAGGGTAGAGCGCAGTCGGCGTGCCGGTAGCGTTGAGCGCTTCCACAACCTCGTCTGGATGCAGGCGCTCTTCCTCCCGAATCTTCTGAGGCGCATAGATCCCGGCGAGGATGACGCGGTCCGCGCCGCGCAGGCTCTCAATCAACTCACCCGCGAGAACGCGGCGGCGAAGCGTGTTCGAGCGTGGCTCCAACACTGCCCAGAGACGCGAATTCGGATAAACAGAGCGCAGCGCGCGCAAGGTTTCGCGAATAGCGGTAGGGTGGTGCGCGAAGTCGTCGATGATCGTGACGCCATTGATCTCGGCGCGGACTTCGAGGCGTCGCTTGACGCTCTTGAAGCCGGCGAGCGCCGATTGAATCGCTGTAAGGCCGATTCCCTGCCCCGCTGCCAGCGCGGCTGCGGCAGTGGCATTGAGAGCATTGTGCTCGCCAGCAAGCTTCATCTCGAAGGCCGACCAGAACTCCCCTGCGCGCAAGACCTCCCAGTGCATCGCGCCGTTTTCGTAGCGCAGATTTTGTATGCGCCAGTGAGCCTCAGGCGTGAAGCCATAACGCTCCACCGCGCAGAATGCCTTCGCAACGCATTCGGTAACATTGACGCTGCCGTCGTAGGCCACGATGCGCCCCCGGCGTGGGACAAGATTAACGAGCCGCTTGAAGGCAGTCTTGACGGCATCAAGATCGGCATAGATGTCGGCGTGGTCGAACTCGACATGAGTGAGAATCAGCGCGTCAGGAAAGTAGTGCAGGAACTTGGGGCCTTTGTCGAAGAAAGCCGTATCGTACTCGTCGCCCTCCACGATGAAAGTGCGCGTGGGGCGCAGGTGAAAGCTGGTTCCGAAGTTCTCCGCGACGCCGCCGATCAGGAACGAAGGCTCAAAGGCTGGATTGGTCTGCGCGGCCGTCTGGTAAATCCACGACAGGATGCTCGTTGTCGTGGTCTTGCCATGAGTCCCGGCAACGACTAGCGACTCACGGCCAGTAAGAAACTCTTCCTTCAGAAGTGCGGCCATCGAAGTAAACGGAATGCGCTCGTCGAGAATGCGCTCAACCTCAGGGTTGCCGCGAGAGAGCGCGTTGCCGATGACGACGAGGTCTGGCACGGGATCGAGATTCGACTCCGCGTAAGGCTCGCGAACAGGAATGCCGAGCGAGCGGAGAAGATCGCTCATGGGCGGATAAGCCGCGGCGTCCGAACCGGTGATGCGATGGCCCTGCAACTGAAGCAGCCCTGCGAGCGACGCCATTGCCGTGCCGCAGATGCCGACAAGATGAATGTGTTTCGCAGCCGTGCTCACGATTTCACCGCCGCTTCTAAAATCCTAAGCTCAGATTCAGGGCCGGAGATAAGCTCGGCCTGCACGCCGAAGGTGAGCGTGACGTTGTGCTTCGTAACGTGGCCGCTGCGCAGGCCGAAGGCGATGGGTCCGTCGAAGCCGTCGAGCGCGTTGAGAATCGCCTGATGCAGCATCTCGGGGCCTTCGCCGGGCGAAGTACAACCGCGCATCTCGCCAAAGACGATGCCGGTGACACCTTTGAACTTGCCCGCATAGAGCATCTGCCAGAGCATTCGGTCGATCTGGTAGGGCTTGGTGTCAACGTCTTCGATAAAGAGCAGCTTGCCCTCCGTCTGCGGCGCCCACGGCGTGCCAAGCATGGTGACGAGAATGCTAAGGCAGCCGCCATAGAGCGTGCCGCTCGCCTTACCGGGCTTGAGAACGTGCAGCCCTTCGGCCGCGCCAAGTGTGTAAGGCTCACCAGCCAAGGCCGCGTGCAGGCTCGGCAAATGCACGCCCTCTTCGAGACAGAAATCGATGGCGAGCATGGGGCCGTGGAATGCTGGAATGCCGGTGCGGTCGAGCACGGCGAGCGCGAGGCCGGTGAGGTCGCTGTAAGCGAGGAACGGCTTGGGATGCGCGCGCAAAAGGTTGAAGTCGAGTTGGTCGAGGAGATAATTCGAGCCATAGCCGCCGCGCATACTGATGACGGCGCGCGTCTCGGGATCGGCGAAGGCTTTATAGAGATCGCTGAGGCGCTGCTCCGGCGTGCCAGCAAAAAAGAGCGGGCCGCGCGTGGCGGCGTGCGTGGCGAGATGCGGCACGTAGCCGAGGCCGCGCAGGCGAGAAAAGCCCGCGTCAATGGCCTTCTGCGATGCGAAGGAGGCCGGCGAGATGATGCCTATGCCCGCGCCTGCGCCCACTGCCGCCGGTTTCAAGAGAGCGTTTGCCATTAGGCTTCCCCCTTCCCGCCGGGCCATGCCTCGCCACGAGCGATTAAAGTTGCGGGACCTGTGAGTTGCAGCTCGTCGTCCGGCGCGTCCCACACGACCGACTGCGCACCGCCGGGCGCGATGACACGCAGCGGTGATGTAGCAAGACCTTTTGCGATAACAGCCGCGGCAGAGGCCGACGTGCCGGTGCCGGAAGAAGTCGTTGGTCCAACGCCGCGCTCGAAGATGCGAATCTCTATCTCAGAAGTGTTGAGAACGCGCGCAAATTCCACATTCGTCTGATACGGAAAATCGGGATGGTTGCAGATCTGCTGGCCGATGCTCTGCCAGCTCTGGCCGTCCACGGTGAAACCGGCGTTGTCAACGACGATGACGAAGTGGGGATTGCCAGTCGAGACCTCCGTGCCGGGAACCTGCACGCCGCCGGGAATCGTAACGATGCGAGGCGCGAGCGTGGGAACGCCCATGCCGGTGGTGATTTCAACGGTGTAGCTGCCTGCCGCGTGAACCGCGTTGACATGGCAGAAGCGCGGACCGGCATCGGTGATGATTTCGAGCGTGTCGCCGGCCTTCGCGCTTGTGGACTCCGCCATCCACGCGGCCACGCAGCGCGTTCCGTTGCCGCTGATCTCGGCAATGGAGCCGTCGGCATTGTGCAGGCGGATGCGGCCGGAAGGCTGGCCGGGCTTATCGGAATTCCACGCGAAGAATTCGACACCGTCGGCGCCGATGCCGGTGTTGCGCTCGCAAATGCGGCGCGTAAGTTCTGCGTAGTCGCGGCCCGCGGCGTCTTCTTCGGTAACAATCAGAAAGTCGTTGCCGCAGGCATGTGCCTTAGTAAAGGGGATCAATCTTCCTCCGGATCGCGGAAGCTGAGCAGTTGGCTGATGGCAGGCTCCGCGGTAAGCTGAGCGCGCAATTGCTCGTGTTTTTTCTGTGTTGACGTTAAGGAAAAGCAGATGCGCTGCAGGCCGCCGATCTCATCTTTTTCAACGCCACACAGGCGTTCGCCTGTCTTGTCCATAGCATCGAGAACGGACCTGAGCATGAGAGTCTGGTCACGGCCGCGAGCTTCATAGATCAGGGGATAGCCTTTGAGGCTAACCCGATGCTCCAGAAAGCCGACAACCTCCAGCGCAAAGACGACGACGACCGAGGCAACCGCGGCCGCCGCGTAAAGCCCCGCGCCACAAGCCATGCCGATGGAGGCGATAACCCACACGCTGGCCGCGCTGGTAAGTCCGCTGACGCGGCTGCGGTTATGCAGGATAAGCCCGGCGCCGAGAAAGCCGATACCCTGGACGATGTTCGAAGCTACCTGCCCGCGATTCTGACCGCCATCCCCGGCCAGAACTCCCGAAAGCAGTGTGAAAAATGCGCTACCCATGCAGATAAGCATGTTGGTGCGCAGGCCTGCGGCCTTATGCCGAACCTCGCGCTCCAAACCAACCAGACCGCCCAGCATACAAGCCACCAGCAGGCGGCCAATGGCGCCATCGACCACGCCGACCTGCTGCAGCCAGGTGTAGTCAAAGGGTTGTGCGAGTTGTGCCATTGCGGCCATGCTGCTCTTTCCTTGCCCGATGCTATCACCGTGCGGGCGCGGCGGGTGAGGCCGCGGCAGGCGGGGTATCGGAGACGTAAAGTGTGGCGGAAGGCTGGTACGGCGCGGCGAAATGGCGGACCGGCATAAGCCCCTCGGGGTGTGCATGAACGGCGCGGTCGATCTCGTCGCCATCAAAGGCGAGGACGAGCGCTGCGTGCTGCGCGGGCGCGGCAAGAGCGGCGCGGTAGAACTCCTTGTCGCTCTCGTTGATCGTCTGCCGCAGGGGAATACCGGTGAAGGCAACGATCTGCGGAGAGACGGATGTTTCCATCATCACGATTCCGCCGGGACGCGAGGCGAGAAGCGCACGAAGAGCGGTTGGAATTTCAGACTCATAGCTGCGGCGGGACTCGATGTTCTTGGTACCTTCGATGTAGACGATGGGCCCTTCGCGCAGCATCTGAACGGCGTTCAGCGCCAACGCGGCAAAGAGGATTGCCGCAGCAATGGGAACGAGTCGCGGCTTGAACTCGCGGATGGCGGCAAGCACGAAGCTCGCGGCAAAGCCGATGCCGAGTGCAAATGCCGGCAGCAGTTCAATGCCGTAGCGTGTGTTGTACCAGGAGTGCGGCCACCAGACGGGGAGAAAGATCGGCACAGAGCCGTAAGCGACCGAATAGGCGTAGAACGGCAGCGGCAGCCAGAGCAGCAGCGCCCATGAAAATGCGCGGCGGCGCGCGGTGAGCCAGCCCCATGCGGCTCCAAGAAGACTGATAACGAGAAGAGCGTTGCCGAGCACGAGGGCGGCTGAATCCATCTCCGCGCATTTGGCATAGAAGAGGAGCGAGACCCATAGATTGTGCCAGCCGGGATG
>JAATFM010000116.1 GCA_015655195.1 Terriglobales bacterium | reverse complement strand
TCATTGCTGTCATAAGCAGTGGATAAAGATTCATCGCGCAACTCCGGTGTTTGGGTAGAGGTTATTATTGGTTTCCGCGGTCAAGTTCTTCCACGAATACCGCTGCGTGTCGAAACGCGGAAAAACAGGTAAAGTCCCGCGCGCTCGCGGGACTTTACCTACAGGTGTGATGCGTAATGAACGCCTGCTTACATGCGCAGGCCGGTTGTGCAATCCCCAGCATTGACGATGACTCCACCTACATCGCCGCCAGCTTCGGAAGTGCATCCCGACGTTCCGTTGGAAGGAGTGGTGGTAATCCCCGGAGGCATGAAGTGAGAACGAAGGATATTGATCGACGAAATCGGCACGAAGTCAGGCTCTGTGGCTGTCGGCCCCGATACAAAGGTCTGCGCCGCGGCGTTCAACGCTGCGACCGCATCCGTGGTATCGGTGGATGCGGTCGACAAGTTGACCAGACGCAGGAAAGACCAGATAGGATAGTCTCCGTTCTTGAGGTTGTTGAAGGTCACATCGCCCAATAGGCTATTGCCACTGGTGGGAAGTGCGCCGTTGCTGGTGGTGTAGTTATCAAGCAGCGGGTCAACGCCATCGATCTGAATGTACTTGGCATTCCCCGGAATCCATTCATGCAGTGTGCTGTTAAACGTCGAGGTCGCATTCGCGAAGTTCGCCGTGCTCCAGAATGCGTAGCCGAGCGTGTCCGTGGTCTGAGCCGGCAATGGCGAAATCGGGTTGGGAAGGTTCAGCACCGTGCTGACCATCTGGCCCGTGCCAATGACGCGGTTGCGGTAGGCGCCCGACTCATCTTCGCTTTCGATGTTCAATGGGTTGGTCCGCGGAATCGTCCCGTTGCAGTTCTCTTCGACGATCGGAGTGGTCAGCTGGTTTTTACCCACATCCTGCGAGGTTTCGAGGTTAAGGCCCGTGTTCAGAGAGTTCGTTGTTGTGTTCGGAACCGCATACTCCATGGTGTTATAGGTTCCAGAGAGCGGCTCGCGGATGAGAACGGTTGTTGGGAAGCTGCCCGAAGTGCCGACATCGCTCGTCTTTCCATAGCTCCCATCCAGGAAGTGAGCCAGTTGAGTGCGCGTGAGATTGGTGAGCGATCCGAATCCGGTTGCATTCCCCGGGTTCGCGAAAACCACGATGGGTACTGCTCCCAGCCTAGTTACTGTAAAAGAACTTGGAAGGGTGAAAGGGGTGACATTGAAGCTGCTGGAGCTGTATGCGCTTTCGATCGGGAGGTGATAGGCAGGGGTTGTTTGGTTGTAGCCGAGGCCCAGATATTGCGAACCGCTAACGACTGGTGTACCGCAAGGCTTGGTTGCGCGCAGGGTAGCAAATGCGGCGTCTTCGGGGCGAATATCTGTCCCGGCCACGCTCACGGCAAGACCATCCAGCGCGGTCCAAACAACGGAAGGCAGGTTGGTTTGTTCCCCCGTCGGAAGAATCAGATTATTGGTCGCAAGGGTAGTTGGGCTGGTGGAGGTTGTACCGATCGTGCAGCCGTTAAAGAGGCAGCGATCTCCCACCGTCGAGTCTGTTTGAAGGTAGGCATAGATAACGTAGCCTGAGGCAGGAGAGCTGCAAGTTCCATGACCGCCACCCGTCGTCCAGGCAACCCAGAAATTGCCGCTTTCAGGCTGTCCGGTGGTTGGGTCCGTAGCCTGGAAGACGCCTGTATTGTTGCTCCACACGCACGCCGCGCCAGGAGCGCCCGTAGCGGTGCTGTGCGCCCCCTGCCCGAGTTCAAGAAACAAGGCGGAAGAGCCAATTCCATTGAAGACTACAGTTTGAGCGTTTGCACCGACCGCGAGTGCAATCAGCACCACGGCGAGTCCGAAAAGATTCCTCATCATTCGCATTTGCTGCTCCATGGCATTCCGGTTAGCCGCGGCGAGAAGCGCAGAGTAATTTACGCCTTTGAGGGGAAAATACGCCGTCGGAAAGTGGATGCTCCAGCGAGCCTTTGCTTCGCGTTGGGGCAAAGCCTTACTGGTCTTTTCTACTTGTAAAACGTTGGGAGCATCCGTTTCCAAACTGGCAGGAGCGCGAATTCATCGAGGAATCATCGTGCATTCATAGAACGCCGTTGAACGGTCAAACAGGCTTAGAAACTAACTATTTGGAACTGGTATGAGATAACTCATAGTTAGATCATGGAGTTATTGCTTCTTGTGCCTCACGCGCTGTTCCTTTACCTGGAAAAATGCTTTGAAATGGCACGGCTGAGGCCGCACTCCTTTAAAGTCTGAACTTTGCATCGGCTTAGAGCGAGTCTCTGCTGAATGAAGGAGAGGATCCCCGGGATACACCTTTGCTTCTGTTTTTAAGAGGGTTTCTAAGATGGCCCCTGACGATATGGGAACAACTCGCCAGCACGAGGATGGCGGCAAAACCTTCAGGGCGGGCAAGCCCACACAACCTCCTTTCTACACATACAACGGCGCGATGGAGGAGAGGGCCAATAGAGCAAGAATGAATGTGTATTTTCCTTATTATCTTTTCTTTTACGGTGAATAACATTGAAACTGAATTCCAGCCTCTGGCACAAGCCAGAGGCTGGAAACTGTTTGCTACGATTCTTAAGGTTTGGTGCCCGGAGTGTTGCCGTTGACGAGGCCGGAAACCAGTGGAGTTTGGACAGGTACGCCGATGCCGACATACTCCGCTAACTGATTGCCCTGGTTATTGCCTGTAGCCTTGTTATAGGACTCACCCACGACCCAGACATTGCCCGAGTTGTCTATGGCCGTAACCACTGGGTTACCGGAGGCCGTGTATATTGTTTCGGCGCCAGTCGTGTCATTGTCGATGTACCCATTTGCCGGTGACAGAAGCTGAGTGTTGGCATTGTTTACTGCGAACAGGCCGGCTTCGGGGCCGTTGGCACCCGCCACCCATACCTGTCCTGCCCCATCGATTGCGACCGAGCTCTGAAAAGCAGTAGTCGAACTCGGGTTAAAGACCGTTGGGTCATAGGGGGTGGGAGGTCCGAAGACGCCTATCACGGTCGGATCGGTAATGCCATTGAAATTAGGCATCTTGCTCGTCCCACCCTCTTGAACTGAAGAGTTCCCGATGCCCTGGAAAGCTTCCACCGACCAGCCATATGCTCCACTGTCGATGACGAGATTGCTTTCCATGTCAAATGGATACGCATTAAAATATGCGCCTCCGGCCAAAGAACCGTCCGCAGTACGGAACAACTCCAGGCCGGGGCCATCATATTGACTGCCTTCCAACCCGTTGAAGTTCCCGTAGTCAAAAGTCCACATGTTGCTGTTCTGGTCGATCGCGAGAAACGTTGGGCAGGTGCTATTGTCCGTCGAAAAGTAGTCCGCTATGACGCCGTTAGTGCTTACGGCATTTCCAGAGACCTTAAGCCCAAGGATGTCGCCGCCATACGGACCACTGCCAGTACCGCCGCCACAAACCGTAATCCCGCCATTGTTGCTCCAACCGGCGGCATTATTGGAGGAAATCCACACGTCGTTATCGGCATCTACGGCGATGCCATATCGATTCGGGAGCATCAGTAACGGGGTCGTGTAAGCAGCCGCGTCGGTGCCGTACTGCGGATGCCCGTTCTTATCGAGCACGGTAATGCTGCCTGCCGTGCCGCCCTGCGGCACAAAGTTGCCGATCCAGGCATAATTGTTCTGGTCGATGGCGATAGCCTGAGGGTTAAGAATGCCGCCACTCACATACCCGCCGGGACTGCTCGCCGAGGTAGCCGACGGCGAGATCGGCGCGCCCTGGTTGCTGAACAGCGCCACCAGTCCGCCTGTTTCTGTTCCTGTTCCGGTCGGAAGCGTGGAAGTGTTTTGGGCGGTTATCCAGATATTCCCCGCCCCATCGACCGCCATGCCGGTTGGCTGCGTTGTGGTATTGCCTATCCCCGCCCCCTGATAGATGATGGGCAATGCCCAATCCGTGAGAGCAGAAAGCTGGGTGGATGTCAAAGCTGACGGGAAAGAAGCGTTTGCCGCAGCCAGGCTTGCAATTTGCGTGGCATTGTTGCCCGGATTCTGCGCAATGTTCAGCGTAGCCTGGAGCGTATCTGCCGGCACACTTGTGCCAACCGTGGCGTCACCGAAGAGGCTGCCGCAGTTGGCACTGCTGCCGGTGGTCGGGTTAGCGCAGGAGGACAGAGCATCCGCCAGCGAATTGATGCGCGCCTGGGGCACGATGCTGGTGTTGTAGCCTGCTACGTTGTTCGACTTATACGCTGGAGTGACGCTGAGGGCAGTACCGCTCGGGAGATCGATCAGGTTGTTGGCCGTCGCAAAGGCGTTCGCGAGACCGATGTAATTGCAGGTGGATGGGCCGGTGCTCTTCCATCCACCAGCAGCATTGCAGGACGAGCCGGTCGCGGGCGCACCCACATCGATCCCGCCTTTCGAATCGATGTCGGCAAAAGCCGAGAGCGCGTAGGCCGAGGCGATCGTCGTCACCTCGTTGACGGTGACTATCGTCCCGGAAGTGTTCAGTGCACCACACGAACCCAGCGCCGCCATGAAAACCACTTGAGAGCTGTCGCCGATAGCTTCCAGATACAACTGATCACCCGGTGCAACGAGAGTCGAGCAGTCATAGGCGATTCCGGAAAAGGCTCCGGTCGTCGAATCGGTCTGCACGGGATCTCCTATCGCCTGCGCGCCCGCGCCGTAACCGGTTGTTCCCGCGGCATAGAGCTGCACCGACGCGCTGATCGGCGCGCCGCTGCTTGCAGGGCCGCTGACTACGATTCCGCTGATCGTCGGCAAGCTCGGACTGACGGTGAACGATGTGCTGGCTGTCTGGTTGTTGGCTGTGGTTACGGTCACAGTGGCACTACCCGCGCTCACGCCGGAAGGAACCGTAGTCGTAATTGAGCCATCAGCCCAGTTCCCACTTGCAACAGTGGCTTGCGTATTGCCGAAGGACACCGTGCCCGGTGTCGAACCAAAGCCCGAACCCATAATTGTCACCGTGGTTCCAGCCGTACCCGAGGTTGGATCAATGCTGCTGATGGTGGGACCAGAGACGGTAACGGTGAACGATACGTTGGCTGTTTGATTGCCGGTCGTGGTGACGGCCACATTGACGCTGCCTGCGGTCAATCCCGAAGGAACCGTCACACTGATCGACCCATCGGACCAACCCTTGATCGTGGCCGGTATATTGTCGAAGGTAACGGTGCCTTGTGACGAACCAAATCCAGAACCGCTGATTGTCACTGTGGTCCCCGCAGTACCGGAACCAGGTGTAATGCCGCTGATCGTGGGAGCAGGAGCGGCAACGGTAAAGGTGGTGGTAGCCGTCTGGTTGTCGGCTGTGGTAACCAATACGGGAACCCCGCCGGCGCTCAGGCCGGATGGCACAAGCACCACAATTGCCTGGTCGCCCCAACTTGTGATCGTTGCTGGAGTACCGTTAAAACTCACGGAACCTTTTGCTGTTCCAAAGTTCGTGCCAACGATCGTCACAGAGGTGCCAATCCCCCCGGTATTCGGAGTGATAAGACTGATGGTCGGTGCCGGAATTGTGACGGCGAATGGAACTCCAACGCTCGCAACCCCGCCCACGGTGACAACCACATTGCCGCTGGTCGCGCCGATTGGCACTGTGACGACGATTCCGGTAGAGGTCCAGGTAGTAGCGGCAGCGGCGAGCGTGCCGTTGAAGCTGACGGTGCTGCTGCCCTGCGTGGAGCCGAAGTTGCTGCCGAGGATAGCAACGGAAGAACCAACCAGGCCGGAGTTGGGCGTGATGCTGGTGATGGATGGGGTCGGAGAAATCGTGTATGTGAACAGGTCCGCGTTGTTCGTCGCGGTGGTGCCTGCAGGGGTAACGACGGTGATGTTCACGGCACCAGCTCCAGCGGCGGGCGAGGTCGCCGTGATGCTGCTGGCGGAGTTGACCACGTAGCTGGTCGCCGGAAGAGTGCCGAAGTTGACCGCGGTGGCCCCGGTGAAGTTGGTGCCAATGATGGTGACGGCGGTACCGCCCGAGGTTGGTCCGGTGGCTGGGCCGATGCCGGTAACCGTGGGTGTCGTCGGAGTAGAACCGATGGTGTACTGCGCAGCCGCCACGGCGCTGGGGTTCATGCCCGGCGCAATCGCAATGGCATTAAGAGTCTGACTCTGTGAAACCTTAATGGGGTTTGCGCACTGCGGGGAGGAAGTTGTCGGTACGCTGCCATCGGTGGTGCAGTAGAGCACCGCGCTTTGATTGCTATCGGCAACAGTCACATTCTGTGCCGACGAGTAAGAGCCCGCAGCCGGGGTAAAGGTAGGCGTCGGCGTTGGGCTCTTCGAGTTGCCACCGCAGCCGACAATAAGGAGAAACATTGCGAATAGTGCAGCAACCACGCCAGTGCGGTTCCCGCGCAGCTTTGGTAAGCCTTGAATCGCAAGGCCCCTTTTTCTAATCAAAATCGATGAATTCACGGTTCCGCGTCCTTTCGTTGATGTTGCAGTTGCGCTTGTCTTCGAGCGAGCACTCGGGGGAATGAGTGCAAGCAATCCGTTTTTGGCTCGGCATCCGTTCAGGCGCGCCGTGCGCTTGCGTCAGTTCGATTGCAGGAGATAAATCCCCCACGCCTGGTTTGGGGAACCTACCGAGTCCGTGCCGATCAGGAAGATGGCGTATTTGCCATTCAATTGCCCAGCGATGGCGACTGCCGGAAAACTATAGGTCTTGCCTGTGATATTCGCGCCGAACCCGGAGCCCACATAGACGGTTGCCGCAGGATAGAGACCGTTGTTCGCTGCATCCTGCGTGCCGAGATCGATAGCGAAATCGCAGTTGCCATAGCCGGTTGTAGAGGACGTGGGGTCGTTGTTCGTGAAGTCTCCGCCGTAGAGCATCGTGTCGGTCTGCGGAGTAATCGAAGCGCAGCTTGCGGGCGGGCTCGAAAATCCGAACGATGCCAGCGAAGTGGACCAATTCGTGTTGGAGTCGCTAAAACCTGTGCCCGTGCCGAAAAAGAAGCCTAGATACTGCGCGCTCACAAGAGAGCCTGTGTTCACTGCGGCAGACGGCTTCGGCAGTCCAATGGCCCCGGTCCCGGCCCCGAGAGCATTCTCATAGAGCGGTATAGTAGACGAATTCATGCCATTGTTTTCGACTAGCAGACCCGACGGTCCGATGCCCAGAAGTGCCTGCGGCGTGACGTTCTGTCCGCTTCCGGGATTGGTGATTGTCACCTGCGCCGAAATGCTGATGGTGTTCCCGTATACGGTGGACGAGCAGGCCCCGGTGACGCTTGTCGGGGATGGGTCTGAGGGAACGCCAGTTCCACCGCTCGAAGGCAGGGTGTGCTGGCTGATATTGTTCAGAGTGACTGTTGTGCCGCTGGCGTCGATGTCGACGCTTCCATAGGCGGTTTCGGTTTGCGGATTCCACTGCAGGAGTTGCTGTGCGCCTGTAGTTGGCGGAGCGGGCAGCGTGATAAACAGAAACGTCTCAGGAGTCGTCATCGCCGGACATGACAAGGCGGGAACCAGCGGAGCAAACGGCTGGTTTTGCAAAGCGACCAATCCCCCGGCCTGATCGGCCAGTTCGAACGCCCAGCCGTTGGTCACTTTGGTGACAGAGTTATCGCTGTTGGTAACTCCAAGACTCAGGAGACCACGCTGGAACGGCGCAATGCTGCCCGCATAATTCACCTGCTCTCCACTGGAGGAATAGGTCGCCTGCACGAAAGTCTTCCTGTCATCGTCGATGGAATAGGTTGCCAGGGAGGCGGTAGCGTGAGTCGCGTCTCCGCCCGCGACTACCGGCGTCATGTATACCTGCGGTCCGCTCGCGGTAGCGACCGGGATATGAGCTGACGAACCACAAGCGCTCAGCATCGCAGCCAGTGCAGCGGTAAGCAATGCCGGCGCAAAGCGCGTCGGGGGAGCCTGTCCTCTCGATACGAATGTCTGTTGCTTCAGAAACGTCATCATTCCTGTCTCCCCTAGAAAGCCAGCTTGAGTGCAAACTGCAGAATGCGCGGGTCGTGCGCGTCTACCGGATGCAGGAAGGAATTGCCGGCAAGACAACTCGACGCCCCGGCCGAATATTGCGCCGTGATGTCTCCGTAGCAATTGATCACGTTGTTGCCGGTATTACCGGGATGGCTCGGATCGTAAACACGAAACTGGGTGTGGTTGAATACGTTGAATGCTTCTGCCCTAAACTCGACGTCGCTTTTTTCGTGAAACGCCTTGAAGTGCTTCAGCAACGAGACATTGAAATTAATGCGTGTGGGATTGTTCATAAAGTTGCGACCGGCATTGCCGAAGGTGAGGCCCTGCGGCGCAACGAAAGCTCCGGGACTGCCAAGGAGAGGCCCGATAGTGGAACCGTTTGACGAACTCGAGACATAAGGCTTGATGCTATGCGGGCTTCCAATCACGTCGGGATAAGATCCCACGCCCAGACCGTCTCCGACGCCCGCGTTGTCCGAAGGGCCTGTCCCGTCTCCGGAGCCGCCGTTGATGATGCTGAACGGCGTACCCGTTTGGTATGTGGTAATGCCGGCAAGCTGCCAGTTATCAAAGAGGGCGTTGCGAAGCTGGCGGCCGGAGTTGGCGCGCGAAGGCGACCCCGAATCGGAGTCGTCAGATCCCAGGAGGTCCGCAAAGCCGTCGATCCAGCGAATCAGCGGAAGGCTGTAGACATAGTTGACGTTGAGCATATGGCGCTGGTCGAAATCCGAGCTTCCGCGGTTGGTGCGGATGTCAAGGGAGTTCGTGAAGTTGGCACTGGATCGGTCGGACGAATCATCGATGGAATGGCTGTAGGTATAGGCCACACCGATCGTCAGAGGCCCTGTAACCTCGCGCAGCGTGCCCTGCAGAGCGTGATACGAGGAATTAGCGATGTTTTCGACCGAGATGATGTTGCTGAATCCCGGATAAAGCCGGACTGTATCGGCGCTGGTTCCCAACAGCACGTATTCATTGTTTATGTAGGAGGCGAATCCCGGGTTGCCTGTGCAGGCCACGATCATATTGGTCCAGCCGGGCGAACTCGGTCCGATTCCAGGCACCCTTGTTCCCGGTGGGTTCGTTCCCGACACAGGGAAATAGTCCCCGACCACGGCGTCGTTGCACACCGACGATGTGATCGGCTGCCCAGGCGAAAAGGGATTTAAGCCTGGGGCGAACGGTGATAACTGGTTGAGATCGCGCACCGCGGTCAGGTGAGTTCCCTTGGTTCCCACATAGGCGACCTGCGCGATCAGGTTCTTCTGAATCTCGTGTTGCACGCTGACGCTCCATTGCTGGGTATAGGGATAAGTAGCCTTGGTAGGAATCGAGGTGACATTCAAGGGATAGGTCGTGCTGCCCATCGTGCTCGCGCTGCCGCATTGAGTAGCTCCTTCCTGGCAGGAATACCCGATGGTGTTATAGCTGCCATTGACCTGTGTTGTTCCCTGCTTCACCGGACCGCCAGGATCGGTCTGGGTTTCGCTGAGAACCAGCGGCGCACTGCCGATGAGGGAGCCCACGTTGGCTTCGTAGCCGGTCCCATGCTCCCAGAAAAGGCCATAGCCGCCGCGAATCGCCGTCTTTCCGTTTCCAAACGGGTCCCAGGAAAATCCGAAGCGTGGACCGGGATGAAAGACGCTGCTCGACATGCAGCTATTCGGCACACCGTTTTGGCCGCATTGCACCAGGCCATTAGTGATAGAGGGATCGAGCTTGGAAAGATTCAGCGGAACAGGCGTGCCGGCTATCTTGTTCACCAGATATCCGTTGTTGTTATCCACATCGATAGAGCCGCCGATGGATTTATCGAAGGCTTCCGGCCTCCAGTTGTATGCCGTATTCCTGGGGTTGTACCAGGCCCCGAACAAACTTGCACGCAAGCCGAGGTTCAGCGTGAAACGGCTGTTTACGCGGAAGTCGTCCTGGAGATAAATATCAGCCGTTTTGTAACGGTTATAGTATTTTGCCTGCCCACTATCCTGGGTGTAGCTCTTGATGGCGGTTCGCGAGTAATAGTCATTGGGGTTGGCGTCATTGTTCACCTGGGCCTGCGATAAAAGCCCCGGTCCGGCGAGGAAATCCGCAAAGGCATTGCCGGACGTGTACTTCGACTCCTGATTGCTGAATGTGAGTAGTCCCTGCAGGTCGCCTGAATTGGCTCCGCTCACCGCGCTCAACTCGTTCTGCTGAGCATAGGTTGCTTCAAAGCCGGCCTGAATAGTGTGCCGTCCCCAGGTTTTGCTGAGATCATCTCGAATGGAGTACGTGGGGTTGGCTTGATTCCACGGCGCGTAGCCGGTATCCGCCGCAAAGCCGTGGCCACCGTAGGCGCCATTCGTGCCCTGGAAGACGAGGCCCGGCATCAGCGGCAGGCCGCCCGGTTTGTTCCCGCCAAAGCCGTTGGCGAAAATATATCCCATTGGGCATTCCGTAACCTGTTGCGCCGGTTGTCCACTTGTCGGAGTAGGCCCAGTCGCAATGCCGCAGGCCGTGCCACCTACAGCATTGCCAAGAACGGACGAGGGGTTATCGAGAACCGTGGGCCGCGAGAGCGACGTAACACCGGGGCCAGGTTGCGGAGTCAACGTGATGTGCTCGACGGCATAACTGAGCGTGAACCGGTTCAACACGCTGTGCGGCAGGACCGAAGCAAGACTCGCCACCAGATCGAGTCCGGGACCGAAGAGCCGGTTCTCGACCGTGGGAAACGAGTTCTGCACAACACCCCACTGCGGCGCCAGCGTGGTCGTGTCCCAGGCATCGTGGATATAGCGAAAGTCCACCTGTTCGTTGGGCGTCAGAACATGATCGATACGGAAGAGTTCCTCGCGCCAATAGGTCGGAGGCGAAACTGCTGCAAGATAGCAGCGTGGTTGGGTAGATGGGTTCGTGGTATCGCATCCGAAAACCGAATTGGGTTCCGGAATAATGCCGGTATCCAAGACCGCTTTGCTGATGTATCCAGTACTTACGGTTCGCCCTGCGTTATATGCGGAACCTGCAACGACATTGGCAGCCGGAACGCGCGGACAGTCCGGATACTGTGTAATGTCCAAATTGCTATTTGTGCTACTGCCCGGTACGGAGACTGGGCAGACATCGCTGAAATCCCCGCTCCTTTCAGCCATGGTTGGCACCGCCTGGTTGTAGTCCACGGGCGTCTCTTCCAGGCGCAGTTCTTCGGACCAGAAAAAGAAGGTCTTGTCCTTCTTCGTGTTGTACTTCCCAGGAATATAGAGTGGGCCGCCAATAGTCCCACCGTAATCCTGTCTTCGATAGAGAGGTGTTCGTTTCTCACTCTGTCCGTTGGTGCCCGTGAAAATCGGATCGAAGTAATTGCGGGCGTTGAACATCTCGTTGCGGACGAAGCCGTAGAGATTGCCATGAAACTGAGGTCCGCCTGATTTGGTCGTGACCAGCACACTGCCCGAAGCGCTCTTTCCGTAAAGAGCGCTATAGTCTCCGGTCAGAACCTTCATCTCCTGGATCGCATCGATGCTGGGATAGACCATCAGCGGCTCGCCCTGGCCGCGGCTGGCGTTGATGCTCGTGTTCAGCACGTCGCTGCCATCAACCTCAAAGGTGTTGTATTCGACGCGCCCGCCGTTCACGCTGAATTTGGCGCTGCCGGCAACACCGACTTTGGCTTCGTCCTGGTTGGTCTGGTTGCTTACACCTGGCGCCATGGTTATCAACTGCGAGAAATTACGGCCATTCAGGCCGTAGGCTGCAACCTCTTCATTGGACATGGTGGTGGAGAGAGAGGCCGTACCAAGTTCGATCTGATTGGACATCTCGGCCTCGACCGTGACATCGGTGTTGGTCGACGCAACGGTCATTTGAATATCGAGAACGAGTGCCTGTCCTACTGCCAGTTGAACGACCCTGTTCCCACTGCTGAACCCTTCCTTCTTGACGTTCACTTCATACTTGCCCGCCGGCAGATACGACGCGGAATAGGTTCCTTGGTTATTGGTTGTAGTGTCCCGCTTGAAATTTCTGTCCTGGTTGACGATCTGAACCGCAGCATCCGGAATGACCGCTCCCTGCTGGTCCGTGACACGCCCTGAGATCTGGCCGCTCTGTGCAAAGCCGACTGTGCCGCCAAGCGCAATCAATCCCAGCGCCGTGATCAGCAGTCGAGCGAAAAATCGAAGCATTCGTTTTACTCCCGTGTCTCTCTTCAGTAGCGCTTGCGCGATGCGTCCTATTAGGGCAGGTAGTAGCGGAACGAAGTGAACCACATGTTGTCGATAGCTTTGGGCGAACCGCCGAGGCCGGTCAGCGGATCGCCGATGCCCTGCCAGGTGTGCCGTTCCGCATAGGAGTACTGGATTCCCTGCTGGAAGGTCCCGCGAGGGCCTTTGTAGAAGCGGAACCAGTAGCCAACGGTCCCTTCCTGAATGTTGCGGTTGTCGGCGGCACAGTTCAATGCGCTACCGGGAACATAGCCGCCGCCGTTCGGTGAGGTAACAGGCAGAACTTCGGTGTAGCATCCGGTCACAACGTTGTTCGGAGCGCCATAGCCGACGAGGATCGGCTGGCCATAGGTTGGTCCAGGAGTTGTGACAAAGAGGCCGTTGGGATAGAAAGCCCGCTTCACGTACTCGCCGCCATAATAGCCATAGAGATCGAGACGGTGTGTCGTATGCCACTCCGCGCTGCCTAAGACCGAGCCACCTGCAAGGAGTTCAAGCGAACCATCGGGGTGCGCCGTCGCATCCGGCAGAGTCGTCGTGCTGTAACGGCCAATGCCGTCGCCGACCAGAATGTGTGCGCCAAGGTCCAGTCGCTTTGCAAACAGAGGAACGCGCGCATTCGCGCCTACGCCGCCGCCCGCGGCCTTCGTGGTGAAGGCGCCGAGAGCCGAAGCCCCGCTGGCCAACTGCGCGTTCGGAAATGCGCGAGCGCGGAAGAAGCGTCCAACACCGAAGATCTCGTAATGCCCGAAGCCCGGCTCGTAGGCGATTTTGGCAACCAGATCGGGAGCGTAGTTAAAGCTGTAGTTCGCTGCCGAGTTGTAGAGACCGCTTCCATTGCCTGCCTGCTGGTAAACAACGGTCGGCAAGTTATGTCCGCCGAGATTGAGGGTCTGCGCCTCTTCAACCGCGCCGCCAACCCAGAGTTTGGAGCCGAGGCTCTTGGTTACGCGGAAACCGTATTGCCGCTCCCAGGTGAAGCCGACGTTGTACTGCGCATCGATGGTGAGCGGTATGGCCTCCGCATTGTTCTCAAGGCCATGTTTGTACTCGGTGGCAAGCGACCACATCTGACCGCCTGTTAGTGTCCAGCCGCTGTTGAGCGCAGCCTGCGCCCAGACCTGCCGCTGGCGCAGCGTGTAGCTGTTCGATTGGTTGTCGTTGGAGGTCGTGCCGGCGGAAAGGAAGTCCGCTTCATAGTAGCCGCGCACAGTGGACTTGGACAGCTTGCCTTCCGCAAGCAGAGAAACCCGCGACTGCCGGCCGCTGGCGTTGAACTCGGAGAGCACACCCGCAGTCTGGCCGGCAAACGGAATGCCGGAAAACTGCGTATTCACGTCGCCACCGATGCCGCGCTGGCGGTCCACCGTCTCTGCGGCAAGGAAGCCGCCCGGCCTTAATTCGATTCCCTTGAAGTGCAGCGAATCGGGATGCTCCAGCTCATGCTGTTCTTTTTGCTGAGTCTGCACCGTCTCGACAATCGAAGTCGACGTAGACTTCAGGTCCGACACTGCACTCTGCAGGGTGGCGAACTGCTCATCGTTGTGGCCGACGATTTGCCGCGCATTCTCCAGTTCTTTCCTGGTCTCGGCCGCTTCCGCCTTCGCCGCTTCAGCAGTCTTGTTCGATTCCTGCAGTTGACGCTTCAGGTCCTGGACCTGCTGTTCGAGACCGTCAACCTTGTCGCTCACCCGGTCAAGGGTCTGGAGCTTTTCGCTCAGTTGTTCGAGGAGCACTTGTTCCTCGGTCTTTGGCTTGACCCGACTGTGCTTCGCTTGAGCCTGATTCACCGAGTTCTGCGCCTGAGCACCCACGAGGCTAATAGCCATCAGAAGGACTACAAAGGTTTTTCTGCTCATGGTTATCTGACCTCTCCTTGATTCTGTTTTTCCGGCCGGGTGATTCCCATCCGTCATCCGGCTTTTTCTGGTAGTGCTCGTGGAAGCTCGTTCGGCTGCCCTCCGTGCACCTCAATGCCTTCCGGTGCCGGCGTTAAGTAATCGTGATGATGATGCTGTTCGATACAGTCGGGTCCGTGACAGACGTTGCGGTAACCGTGACAGTGTTCCCCGTCGGCACAGTAGCTGGGGCCGTATAAGTAACCGCTGTTCCGTTAGCGGTCTTTGTTGCGCTCAGAGAGCCGCAGTCGCTCGACTGGCACGAAAGAGACCAACTGATGCTTCCTCCGCCAACCGTGTAGTCGTTGCTCAGCGTGCCGGTGAGCGACATCGTTTCACTGAGTGGAAGGTTGAAAGGCGGCGGTGTCGAAGCCACGATGGCAACGGAAATGGGTTGCCCCTCGACGACTAACGTGAGGGCCGAGAATCGCGAATGATCGATCGAAGAACTTGCGTATAAAGTGACAGTTCCAGCCTTGGGTGGCGCGGCTGGGGCAGTGTAATAAGTCACAATGCCATCCGCATTTTGGGCATAGGCAGGGACGGGAGCACTCGCGGTGTGAATAGGGGTGAAGTAGCCGCAGGAGGTATCGATCGTCTGACCCGGCGGCAGTGGAGTCCCAGGAGGCAGCGCACTGCCGCAACTCACCGTCCAGTCCGCTCCTAAGAGATCCTTGTCGTTCGCAAGCGCGACGTCAAGATACGTTCCGCCACCAACCGTTAGCGACTTGATGGCGGGCTGCGAAACGCCATTGATGTCCGTGACCGTGATCGAGCCAACATCCGGCTTCACCGAAGTTGCGCCGCATCCGGAAAAGGCCAGGGACACCGCTGCGGAAAAACAAAGAACAAATGTGCGGACGAACCTCTGGCTCGTGCCTGAAAGAAGCCGTAGGAAGGAGACCTTCCCGGTTTCCGTACGGAACACGATCCGGCGCGAGTCCGATATTGCGATGTCGTTTCTGATCCTCATGGCCTTCTCAAGTCCTGTCATTCGATCCTTCTTCGGTCGCATTACGGCTTCGCTCCGAGCTTGTTGTTCTTCACAGCGGATGCAAGCGGGGTTACCGCTGGAGCCGCCACTCCCACAAACTCCGTCACTGTGTTGTTGTTCAATAGGACCCATAGATTTCCGGAACCGTCGACGGCCAGGAACATGGGACCGTTCGACAGACTCTGGTCTACAAGGGCGTAACCATTCGCTGCATCGGGCAGCACCACGCTCGGCGGCACAGTGCCCTGGGTGGTACAGTTCGATCCGCCAGCACCGGCTACCCATGCCCTGTTGGCTCCGTCAATCGCTACTGCACTCGGATTCCCGATAGTCTGTAGGCTCTGGTTGATCGTGCTGTCAAGAACTCCGAGATCGGTGGAGCGGGGTATTACAGACTGGATACCGCAGTGAATCGCCACCCAGATGTTCCCTGAACCGTCCGCTGCCATCTGGCGCTGGCCGGCTACCCCGACAGGATTGCTTCCCGACGAGGGTATAAGCGGCGTGCCACTTGCACCGTTCAGTTCCGTGATTCCGTAGGTATCCGTCTGCTCGTTCGCATCCTGAATCCACACATTGCCCGATCCGTCGATAGTGATGGCGAGCGGGTTCGCCACTCCGCTCGTGTATCCGTTGGCCGGAGATAGCGCGATTCCACCGCTGTTGAACTTCGCAATGTTGCCTGGCGATCCGCTGTTCGTTACCCAGATGCTGCCGGTCTGATCGATGGCCATGCCGGCTGGCGTTGCCAGACCGCCACCAAGGAAGGGGCTTCCGTTGACCGGCGTGGCGGTACCGTCAAGCTCTGCCATGCTTCCGTTGCCGTTTGCAATCCAGACGTAACCGTTGGCATCGACGGCTATTGGCCCGGGAGCATTCAGGCCCGCGGGCATGAATCCGCCCGCAGTACCGCTCAATACCGCAGGAGAAATGGGAGCGCCCAAAGCGCTCCATTCGCTGACGCTGTTCGTATTCGCGTTCGTGATCCAGAGGTTTCCCGCGCCGTCCAGCGCGAACGCGGAAGATCCGGACCCCGCACCACCTACGCCACCACCGGTGGTATAGTTCAGCGCAATCGACCAGTCGTGGGGCGCGCTCGTCAGGATCGGTTGATAGGGTGACGACGCATGGGCCACCCCGTAGATCGCGGTAAGTTGGGGTGATGTAGTTATTGAATGATCGGGAGGCTTCACTAGATCGAATACAGCTTGAAGGGTGTCTGTCGGTGCAGCCGCAGTGTCAGCCCCTTGAAGAGGATTGGCATCGGCGAAGAGGTTTCCGCAGGAAGAGCCGTCTCCCGCAGATCCTCCCGAGCTAATCACACACGCATTAAGCACGTCTGCCAGGGTATTGATCTCGACATACGGCACTGCGGCGTTGCCGGCGAGAGTGTTGTACAAGGGCCGGCCGGTTCCGATATTCACGAGGTTGTTTACGGCCGCAAAGGCATTCACGAGTCCGGTTGTCGCGTTGGTGCTGCTCGAACCGATGTTCAGATAGCTGCTGTTGCCGGTCAGCGCGTTGTCGGCCGAGAATGGAGCCAGAGCGGAGGCGGAGGCTACGGTCGTGACTTCGTTGACGACGACCGGAGAAGAGCTGAGATTGCTGCACGCGCCGAGGGCAGTCATCAATGCCAGATTCGAATTCGGAGTGCTCAATCCGACCTGTCCGCCGACCGCGACCAGATAAACCTGGCTGGTGAGTTGCGGGCAGGCATAGCCCGCCGGAATCTTAAAGCTCCCCGTCGAGTCTGTCGCGATAGTGCTTGTTGCGTTCGGCGAGGAGATCAGTATCGACGCCGAGGCGTAACCGCTTGTGCCAGCCGCATAGAGGTAGATCGATGCTCCGACAACGGGTTGCGTTCCAGCCTGCACAACTCCGTTCAGGTCAGGCCCCATCGCCTCCGAGGTGATCGTAGTGGTCGAGACTGCGGTCGCCGGAGTGACTACGTTATTCAGCCGGTCCGCCGTAGCCGCCGCGGTGATAAGTACGGTTCCATTCTCCGGTGCCACAGAGGGTGCGGTATATGTGACGGGAACCCCATTCGGCCAGCCTTGAGCGCTGGTCGCGGTCACCGCCGGCATAGGAGGGATATACGGGCTTCCCGGATTTCCTGGACTCGGAGGAACTGCCGGTATCGCCGGTCGTGCCGGCACAATCGTGAAGAACCCGCACCCGCTCCCACAGACTGTCCAGTCAACACCCGCGTGGGATGGATCGTTTGTGACCGCAGCGTTGAGCGTCACTGTTGTCCCCTGCAATAGCTGCGATGGGGCAAAGGGGACAAAGGCGATCGAATGCAATGTCGACTGTGTAATCGTTATCGCAGTCGACAGAATCGAGATAGCCGGAAACGCTGTCGAGCTGGCACGAATTTGTACCGGCACACCCGGAACCGTAGGCGGCGCTACATAGGTGGACGTTACTCCGTTCGCCGTTTGATAAGGAGTTACATACCCGCAGGCGCCCGCCGCAGTATTGCTACACTGCACCGACCAGGTAACGCCGCTGGGAGTTGCGTCGTTGGTCACCGACGCGCTGACGACCGCCTGCCCGGTAGTCGCAATGGTCGTGGGCGGCTGCTCAATAAACGCAATCGTGGCCGGTGCCGTGATGGTTGTCGCCGCGGTAGCTGCGTTTGCGACAAGTGCAGGGTTGAGGTCGTAGGCACGTGAGGTAGCGGTGATGGTCACCGGATTTGTCGGAGGCAGTGAAGTGGGCGCCGTATAGGTAGTCGTCGATCCGCTGTTCGTGGTTCCCGGATTGAAGGTGCCGCACGCTCCTGACGCGCTGCTCCCGCATGTCGCGGTCCAGTCCACGCCCGCGTTCGTCGAATCGCCGGTAACGGTCGCAGCCAGCGTGGCGGTCTTGCTTTCGGCCAACGATGTCGGTACTGTGCGAGTCATCGCAACGCTGATGACCGGCGATGCACTAATCGTCGCAGTTGCAGAGCCGCTGGTCGTTCCATCGGTCACCGAAGTGGCAATGATAGTCACCACCGCGCTCGCAGGCGCAGCAGCCGGGGCCGTATAGGTTGTCGCTGTTCCGCTCGAAGTGGTTGCTGGAATGAAACTCCCGCTCCCGCCGCAATCGGCCGGGCTGCAGCTCCATGTCACGCCCGAGTTCTTCACATCGTTTGTGATTGTTGCAGTAAAATTCGCAGTTCCCGATGCCGCCACGTTGTACGTTACCGGTGACACTCTCACTGCAATGGGCAGGATCGAAATTGTCGCGCTGGCTGAGTCGGCGGTATTGGCGGCAGAGGTCGCGGTGATTGTTACCGTGCCGCCCGCCGGAACTTTCGCCGGTGCCGTATATGTCGTTTGAGCATTGTCCCCGGTTTGCATCGGATTAAACGAGCCGCAGTCGCTCGAACCGCAGCTTACCTTCCATGTGGCCCCGGCTTCGTTGGTGTCGTTGGTCAGGGAAGCGCTGAGGTGCGCCATCGCACTCACGGCCATCGATGCTGGCGGAGATGTAAGCGCCACGACGACCGGCAAATTCACAATCGTAAGAGCAAGAGTCGAGGTCTGCGATGGATCGCTTGTCACCGCCGCGGTGATCGTCACCGTGGTTCCCACGGGAATCAGCGCGGGAGCGGTGTAGGTCGCAGGGACACCGCTTGCCGTATGAGCGGGTAGCAACGTGCCACACCCGACCGAGGTCACGCCGGACACCGGCGGAGCCAGAGGGCTCCCTCCGCACGTCAGTGTCCAGTCCACGCCGGCGTTGACTTTCTCGTTTAGTGGAGCCATCGAAACTGCGACGGTGCTCAAGACCGGGAACTGGTCCGCCGTCACTCCGCTCGGATAAGTCACGGAGATGGCTCCGGCCTTCGTCGCCACGCTGCTGCCGCAACCGGACAGAAACGCCATCGACGAGGAAGCAACCGACAACAGTACAAGAACCCACAACACTGAGCACTGGTGGCGAGCATCAACGCGCGTCAAACAAATAGACGAAGATGGATTCGAATTAAGCGACATGGTCTCCTAAAAACCCTTTACTTCCTTTTGTCCAGCTTCGTGGAATCCTGCGGAGCCACCTGTATGGCATGTGCCTGGAGGTTTAGCTCGTCCATGGATGCAGCGAGTTCCGAGGCGATCGCTTCCGCAGATCGGCTGCTTCCGCCCTTGCCCAGCGCCAGTTCCCTGGTAAGTGCAAGGTTCTGCTCTGCCCGGGTTGCCAGTGGCACGCCTGCGTCGTGCGTCGATGTATCTTGCTTTGAATGGGAAACTTCAATCTGAGCTTTGGCGAGCAACTGCTCCTCGTCCGCTATTGAGGCCAGCAGCTTGTGCTTATGCGTGAACAGAAGGTCGGTAAGAGTAGCTGAAGCAACTGACGAGATACCATCACGTTCCGAGAACCTCTGCTGAAGATCATCGATTGCCCTGCTCTCCAGATTGATCGCAAAGGCACTATTGAATAACCGCTGCGCAAGATCGCCAAGCGGAGCGACGTTGCGCCCATGCGCGAGATAGTAGGTTTCGAGCGGAGTCGCCCGTGTCTGCATTTCCATTACCTGCACACCGGACAACTCGCCCGGTTCGGAGGGTTTTGCTTTCATCTCCTCAATGCTCGTGATGGACGCTGCCACATGAGGAAGCATGTGCAACTCCGCTTCCAGCTCATGCTTCCGTTCCTTGGTATCCGTGATCCCGCGGACCTCAACACCGTGAGACCCACGAGCCACCTCGATCTGTTCGCCGGTGTCGGCATGGAGACGGTTCAGTGTCAGCCTTGTGCTGAGTTCCGCTTCGTCCAGTTGCTCTTCGGTAAGAAGCGGTGGGGGAATCGGACCGCGCGGAGGCTGCGGTCTTGTCAGACCGTCCGCGCGCATCTCTTCCTCCGACTGAAACAGGCTGCTGGCTGCCGGAGTCCAGGGCAGAACTGAATAATCCAATTCTGCGATCTCCACCGTTTCCTTATCGCGAAACAAGACAGTACGACGAACCGGGTGAAAATCGGTATCGCGCACAGTCAGCGATTGTGCAGCTACTACCCCATTCGGCGTGGTTGTGGTGAGAACCAATAAATGACCAGGAGAACGTTGAATCTGGTCTGCGCGCACCCGCTGTCCATCATGCCAGTCCTGATAGCTGGTTGCAGAAAGCGGCGCATCCCAGGAGACATAAGCTTCCGCAAGTCTCCGCCTCAGCAAGTCTTCGCCTCCTGTCAGGCGTTCTTCTTTGGCCTTCCGCTTACCTTGCACGTCTCGATAGATCGTATGTTTCAGGGTTTTATCCCGAGTCGCAATCTTCACGATCTGGCGAATCACTCTGGGCGCACTCTCGTGCGCTGCGGGCGTGTCCCAGGCCTCCGCTCGGACAAGCAGAGTATTCGAAGTAATATCGGGCTTCGATTGCTGCATCCACAAAAACACACAGGCGATGGACGCTACTGCAAGAAAAAACCCACTGACAAGTATCGGATTCATTGGGAGCAGGCCCCCATACTGCGCTCTTGCCTTCTCAGGGCGTTGTACCTCCGTGTCTGGCACATCGTCCGGCATCTGGTATAGCTGCGCTACCAGCCGCGCGCGACGCGCGCGATCATCCAACCTGTCTGCCATGGTGCGGCGTATGTGGTATGCCTTTACCTGCGAAAACACATCTTCGAAGCGATCGCATCGTGCACGACAAGCACTGCACGCCGCAAGATGCCGTTCAACCCTTGCCTGCTTGCGAGAGGGCAGGCCGCCAGTGATCAGAAGGCTGAGCTCGCCATCGGAGAGATGTCCGCGAAGAAAACTGTGCAATTCACGAATCAAGGAACTTACAAACCTCCCATGAGTCTTTGCAAAGCCCGCTTTACCAGGTGCGTCGCGCGCTGCTCACTTATCCCGAGTAGGTCGCCGATCTCCCGATAGCGCATCCCTTGAGTCCGCAAAAGAATACTGTTGTACTGCTGTGTCGTCAGTTGTGCCATCGCCGCTTTCAATTGTTTGGCCTGCTCTTTCTGCAAGTAGACCCACTCGGGGTTAGCCCTGGGATCAACGGGTTCTTCTTTGGGTTCAAACTCCAATTCAACTTCCTCATGCTCGCGGCGGTTCAATCTATGGACATCCATCGCAAGATTGCGTGCAACCCGGTATACCCATGAACTCAGGTTGTCATCGCTATTAGCTCCTTGCTTGAGGTGTCCCGCGAGTCGAAGGAACGATTCCTGGATGACGTCGTCGATCTCATCTTTATTCAGCCCGAGGCGTCGCAGAAATTGCGAAAGCTTCGGTCCGAGCGAATCGTAGAGGGATAAAGCCTGCTGACGCCATCCAGCTTTCCCTGGGTCCTTCAAGGGAATTACCTTCGAACTGGTGTCGGAAGCCCAACCCTTCCCATCCTGCTTCTCATCCACTCTCCGTGCAGATCGTTTGATTCCAACCACAGGCGCCACCTCTTCTCCACAGGAGCGTAGCCAAAGCACGCTCACTATCCTCTCGACTGAGCCCATGGATCCTTGAACCTGTGTTTCGGCACAGCTTGCAACCAGTACTCCCGATTTTTGCGAGAGGTTGTGGGCTTTCGATAGTGGCACGAATCTTACTCCGTAAATACGACGTTCTGGTTACTCGGTTTCACACTGCTGGTTAAAACTCAAAGACACAGAAACACTCATTCGGTACGGCTTCGGCGCAGTTTCGCGATCCGACCGGATGGCAGATAACAACACTCGCCGCAGCATCAGAAATTGCTGCGACAGTATGCCGCAACATGCGACACACGTTTTCGGCACCATGAACTCAACTGGAAGGTATGGCCCGGAGGCGCACTAATCCCTGTTGCAATTCCCGGTTAATTACTCGAGGAAATTTCTTATCCAGCCGGCTAAGCAAACCGGTGACTGGACTTAGCAGCACTTCGACCAAGATGTCGAACAGTGTTGGTTCTGACTAAGGCTAAAAAAAGGTCCCCTTCTTATAACGGAGAACATGCCAGTTTCCCAACCACCTGAGAAATTTTTTTTGAAGGATCCTGCGCACAGACGCAAAGAGGTGATAACGGGGATTACTACATTTGGAGGGATGGAACAACTAGAGATATACATCCTGAATCCCACAAGAATTGTGAAACCACGATGAATTATTAGACCCGCAATGACCGCAGATCAAGCATCGCCGGAACCTCTGCGTAGACTCCGACTTCCGCTGCAACGGCGATACCGCGTGCATTGGCGGCGCCACAGTCTGAAGGATCGAGGATAGCCACCGTGCACGTCTCGTCGAGACTGCAGTGCGGAAGAATCTATGTGAAGCCTCAGGCGCTTCCGGTGAGATTCAGAACGGCCCCTCTCCGATTTACCACGGTAAAACTAACGGTGGAGCGTATTCACATAACAGTTGAGCGCGATCAATTGAATAACCTCGCAGAGGTGCAAATTGCCTCTGCCCAAGTGTGCGCGCCATGCGGACCTTTGGACTACACGAAAAGACAGTGTGCTCTGGAAGTTGCACCGCGCGACAAATTTGCATTATGACTGCGGCGTTTACACCTCACGGATTGCGGCTCGGCTTTACCAATGCACGTCTAATGAGAGACTCCGCGATTATGCGTCAATCGGGAATTCTGTAAAGAGTTTATGTGCCATCCCGTGTTCGAGCAAACTTCAACTCCTGCCATAACATGAGGTGATTTCGCGCTCATACCGTGCATCGAGAATCGAGGTCATTGCGCGATGCTGCGAGACGGTTCGCAAGACTCGCCGGACAAAGCCATGAAACAATAAGGCATATCCACCATGAGCTACGATACCGCACCTGAAAATCAGCCCATTCCTGAAATCACTTCCGAGTCCGTGACCGAAGCCGCTGCTGAATCCACGGAAAACTTCGGAGACCTGCTCGTCCAATTCGAGAGGTCCCACGCACATCCTCCGCAAGCAGGACAGCAACAGCTTGAAGGAACGGTGATCTCCGTTTCTGCGGACCAGGTCTTTCTCGACATTGGTTATAAGATCGAAGGCGCCCTTCCACGCTCCGCTTTCGATCACAACGCCGCGGATGTAGCGCCCGGCCAGACCTATCCCGTCTCCATCACCGGTCGTAATGAGGAAGGCTACTACGATCTCTCGCGCTTCAAGGTTGCCCAGCCCAAAGACTGGTCTGCCCTCGAAGAAGCCTTTGCGCAGAAGATTGCGGTTATTGGTACGGTCACAGCGGTTGTTAAAGGCGGCGCCAGCGTCGACATTGGCGTTCGTGCTTTCATGCCCGCCAGCCGCAGCGGAACCCACGATGCCGCCGCGCTGGAGGTCTTGGTCGGTCAGCAGATCACCTGCCGTATCACCAAACTCGATGTCGCCGATGAAGATGTTGTTGTCGACCGCCGCGTTGTCCTCGAAGAGCAGGTGCGCATCGAGGCTGAGGGCCGTTACGCAGCACTGAAAGAAGGCGATACGGTTACCGGCACTGTGCGTACCTTCATGCCCTACGGCGCATTTCTCGATCTCGGCGGCATCGACGGCCTTCTACACGTCAGTGACATTGCATGGACACGCATCGCCAAGCCTGAAGATGTGCTCGCGGCCGGGCAGAAACTTGAAGTCAAAATTCTCAAGATCGATTCCGATACGAGAAAGATCTCTCTCGGCCTTAAGCAACTTCAGCCCGAGCCATGGCAAGCCGTCACCGAGCACTATCAACCGGGCCAGCGCATCAGCGGTTCCGTTACACGCGTCACCGACTTTGGCGCCTTCGTCGAGATCGAACCCGGCGTTGAGGGGCTTATCCACGTTTCAGAGATGTCCTGGGGCAAAAAGGTTCGCGTTGCCAGCGATATTGTGAAACCCGGCGAGCGCGTCGATGCCATCATACTTTCCATCACGCCGCCTGAAGGTCCGCATCAGGCTGGTCGCATTTCGCTCGGCCTCAAACAGACCCTCACCGATCCGTGGACCGAGGTTGCGCAGAAATTTTCTGTTGGCTCTCAGGTCCATGGCTCTGTCACCAGGTTCATGGCGTTTGGTGCATTTGTGCAAATAGCCGAAGGCGTCGAAGGCCTTGTACATATCAGCGAAATCGTCGCCGACCGCCGCCTCAACCATCCCTCGGAAGTGCTTCACGTCGGCCAAACCGTGCAGGCGCAGGTGCTCGCCATCGATGCCGGCAAGCGTCAGATCAAGCTCAGCATGAAGCAACTCATCCCTACCGGCCTCGACGAGTACATCGCCGAACACAAGGTGGGCGACAAAGTCTCTGGTCGCGTGCTCGTCGAGTCGCCGGCCGTCATCGAATTAGGCGAAGGCATCCGCGCTGCTTGCGGCACGCATGCCGTACTCTCAGCGCCGGCTATCAACGCAGCTATGTCCACGACACCTGCCAAAGCCGACCTGTCCTCGTTAACCTCGATGCTGCAGGCTCGCTGGAAGGGCAGTGCGCCCGCCTCCACCAATCAACCCGAGCCACTGCAGGCAGGCCAGATCCGCACCTTCAAAATCACCAGGCTCGACTCTGCAACCAAAGCCATCGAAGTCGAACTTGCATAGTCCATTCTTGTCTTCCGCTCTGCTAATCATTTCAGGGCGGAAGTCCATCTTGGCGAGTTTTCCATATCCATTGCTTGCATGACCGTTATCCGCCGCTGGCCATAGCGATTCTCTATGCGAAATTAGTGGACCAGGATGCGAAGAAAAGGCAGAGATAGCAGAATTAGACCTTTGTCATGAATCTCGAGAAATGCGTCTTCGGTGGCAATGTGGCTTGTAATGGGCCACATTGCTCAGTGGACTCGCATCGGTCATAGCTCCTTTACCACGAGACCGAATCATCCTCGTCCGAGAGTCTTCATGGTGTTGTTCCCTTCGTTTCAGGGTATCTGCCTGGAAGTCCTCACCTACAATCCCAATAGGAGATCATGATGTCCTATTGGCCCCGACCTCGAACTGTTCGAAACAGAGGAATGCTGGCTTTGCTGATTGCGGCCAGCTTATCGTCGATGGCGATCTACGCTCAGGATCCCCTGAAAACCCTGCCCAACAACTACCGTTCTGTATTCGACAATGCGGCTCTAACGGTAATCCGCGCGCACTATGGCCCGCATGAAAAAATACCTGTCCACGACCATGCCGGTGTTTCAACAGTGTTTGTCTATCTCAACGACTCCAGCCCGGTTCGCATCGATCATGACGGGAACAATCAGTTCTCCGTAGTACGACCGCCGACCGTCATGGGCTCCTTTCGAGTCGTCGCCGGAATGGCAGAACGGCATAGCATCGAAAACCTGGGAGACAAGAGCTCCGATTTTCTACGGATTGAACTGAAGCAGGTTTCATTTCAGCAGGGAGAGGCATTTCGAGGGAAGGCTCCACAGAGCCTCCAGCAGAGTCTGGATACGGTGGAGTTCACAGATTCCGGGGTGCAAATCGAACGGATTATCTGTGCAGCCGCCTCCCGCTGCATGATAAAGCCAGTTCAGGCTCCTTCACTGCTGGTTGCTTTCACTCCGCTCTCTATGGTGGCAGATGAGGAACAACAAAGAGAAGCGATCGAAGCCGGGGCGGTTCGTTGGCTGCCTTCGTCGCAGAGTGCAACGGTGATTCCAAATGCCGCATCTTCAGCACACCTTCTCCGCATTATTCTCCCAATGGTTCCGGCCACGGAAAAACTATCCGGGAAGAACTAGGACAAGAAATAAACGAGACGTAGCCGAATAGCACTGACTCTAGAAGCTATCTCATAAATCGGTTTTGAAAGGGCACGGCTTTAGCCGTGCCGCAAAATTCCCAGGAAAATTACGGATTAGGTGTTTAGTCCCGGAGTTTTGTACTGAATACAGTCACCTGCTGTCATCCAGGACAACGATAAACGCGCATTACGACTGCAACCCGCAGATGGGCGCAAAGGGTTTGATGTCGGCACTCCGCGTTTTGCACAACTCAGAGCCGACTGCGACAGCCTGTGTCCGTTTAGGATGGACAAGGACCAATCATGACGGACAAGAAAACTCTCTCTCCCGCAATCCTCGCTCACATCGCACAAACCCTGAATCTTCCGCTTCGCGGACTCTGCGCAGTGATTGAACTGCTGGATGACGGCGGCACCGTGCCATTCATTGCCCGCTATCGCAAAGAGGCAACGGGCAACCTGGATGAAGTCCAGATTCGGGCTATTGAAGAGAATCTCGCCTACTTTCGCGAGCTTGAGGAGCGGCGCGAAACCATTCTGGCCTCCATCGGCGAACAAGGCAAGTTGACCGATGAACTGAAAGCGCGCATTGAGGCCGTGCTGGACAGGAACGAGTTGGAAGACCTGTATCTGCCGTACAGGCCGAAGCGCCGCACCAAAGCCACCATCGCACGCGAAAAAGGACTGGAGCCGCTGGCTGCGTACCTATGGGCGCAGCAGCCAGCAGCCGAATCGCTCGCGACGCTGGCCGCTGGATTTGTAAACGCGGAACTTGGCGTGGCAACCGCCGACGAAGCATTGGAGGGCGCGCGACACATCGTGGCGGAGTGGATCAGCGAGAGCGCCGATCTGCGCAAGCCCCTGCGCCAACTGGTCTTTGAAGAAGGCGTGATTGTGAGCCGCCGCACGGCAGACGCGGTCGATGAGCAGGAAAAATTCAAGATGTACTACGAGTACAAGGAGCCGGTGAAGAGCATCCCCTCGCACCGTATGCTGGCCATCCGTCGCGGAGAGAGCGAAAACGTGCTCTACTTCCTGATCGAGATTGAGCCGGAGCGCGCAACTGCCCTGCTGCACAGGAACGTGCTGCGCCAGCAAGGCGACTGGACGCCGCAACTTGAGCTGGCCATCGAAGATGCGTGGAAACGCCTGCTGAACTCGTCGATTCAGGGAGAGATTCGGCTTGAGTTGAAACGGCGCTCGGACACCGAAGCTATCCAAGTCTTCCGCGACAATCTATATCATCTTCTGCTTGCCCCGCCCGCCGGTCCCATCTCGGTTCTGGGCATCGATCCCGGTCTGCGCACTGGCTGCAAGGTGGCAGTGGTAGACCAGACCGGCAAGCTCCTGGCCCACGATGTGTTTTATCTGCACACATCCAAGCACGGCAATGCCGAAGCCGCACCCAAACTGGAAGCCCTGTTGCGGCAGCACAATGTGCGCGCTATCGCCATTGGCAACGGCACCGCATCCCGCGAAACCGACGCCTTTGTGCGTGGCTTTTTGCGCGACAAGGAAATCGCGGATATTTTTTCAGCCACAGTGAGTGAAGCCGGCGCCAGTGTCTACTCTGCGTCGGATGTAGCAAGACAGGAATTTCCCGATCTCGACCTGACGGTCCGCGGCGCCATCTCGATTGCCCGACGCCTGCAAGACCCGCTCTCGGAGCTGGTGAAGGTCGATCCCAAGTCGATTGGCGTAGGCCAGTATCAACATGACGTAGACCAGCGGCAACTGGCGGAATCGCTGGAGAGCGTGGTGGAGAGTTGCGTCAATCGCGTCGGCGTGGACCTGAATACTTCGTCGTGGACGCTGCTGCGGCACGTTGCCGGCATCACCGAGCGTACCGCATTGAACATTGTGAGCCATCGCAACCAGAATGGCAGTTTCCGCTCCCGGCTACAGGTGCTGGAGGTGCCGGGCATTGGCCCAAAGACCTTCGAGCAGGCTGCCGGCTTCCTGCGCATTCGCAATGGCGATAATCCGCTGGACATGACTGCAGTACATCCCGAATCGTACCCGGTGGTAGAGCAAATTGCTCAATCGCTCCAGACTTCTGTGGACGAGATTATTCGTCAGCCGCAACTACTGGAAAAGGTCAATCGTAGCCAGCTTTCCGCGGGCGCCTACACGCTGGACGATATTCTGGCGGAACTGCGCAAGCCCGGCCGCGATCCTCGTGACAAGTTTGTGGCGCCCAGCTTCCGCGAAGAGGTGCGCACGATCGACGATGTGCAGGCGGGAATGGTGCTGGAAGGCGTGGTGACAAACGTGACAAAGTTCGGCGCGTTCGTCGATATAGGCGTTCACCAGGACGGGCTGGTTCACATCAGCGAACTCTCAAACCGCTTCATCAAGGATCCTTCCGAGGCAGTCAAGGCAGGGCAGATTGTGAAGGTGAAGGTGTTGAGCGTGGACACCAAAGCCAAACGAATCGGGCTTTCCGTCAAGGCGCTCTCTACGCCGGCCTCGCGGCCTGCACCGAAGAAACAGGTGCCACCACCGCCCGCCACCTTCGAAGATAAGTTGGCTGCATTATCCGCGAAGTGGCAAACGCGTGCGTAGGGGATATTCGGTCCATTCCCTACAGGCGCCCGTCAGCGAGATTCTGGTACAGTTTTCGGGTTTGATTTACCGAAAAATCCCGTGCAGATGCCCCAACATCGCGATGTCCCAATACTTCTCTTGCAGCGCATGGAAATGACTCGCCGCCAGGTACGAATCCGGCAGATGCCGAACGTACTTGCCCGGCACATACGCTCCTTTTACCAAGGAAGAAATACTACTAAGTTTGGCATTCGGTTCTTTGGGGCCGCCTCCCGGTGTCAGCAGATTCGCCACGCTGAAGATCTCGTGGCAAGTATGATGCCCGCCACCGACCAGGTACACTACACAGGCCAGCAGATATTGCTTGAATGTCTCGTCCACCGCGGTGCTGCCGAAGGTCCGGTACGTCTTCAGCAATTCCCCCGTTGTTCCAGACCGGCCTGCTCCGAAGACCATGTTCCGATCGTCGATGCCTTTAAGAAAGGGCGATGCTGTCTTATTACGCTGCCACTCGTCCATGCCGCGTTTGCGAGCCTCACCGTCGCCGTTGACCACGAGGCCGGGATTTGTCAGACCGGGGGCGGTTGTGGGAGTTGCGCCGCCGGTCTTTTCACGCCCGCGACGCTCGCCGTCCAGTGGCGTGCCCTGTGTCGCATCGAACCAGGAATAAAGATAGCCCTGACTGGGTGCGACCTTGCTCGCCGTATCTTTATAGATTTTTTCCTGCGCGTCACTGAACTTCAGGTCGCGCGTCAGTACATTCGCCAACGCGGTCTGGATGCCGATAATCTTAGGGATATCGGTTCCCCGAAGCTCCTTAATTGCAATTTCCCAGGCGTCTAAGCCGTTCGTGGGCCGCTGCACTTCTGTGCCCAGGCGGCCAGAGCCAGTGTTGCTGTAACAGCGGGTCTTGACCACGTTGCCCGCCTTTTCGATCACTTCTCCGACACCGCCATTCACCATATGGGCACGCTGCATCATGTACATCTGCAAGCCATGCGTGACCGAGTCCAACGCCTGCTTTACACACTCGACGTGAGCGCCGGCGTCGCGGACCAACTCCGTCTCAAATTCGCGCCGACGCGTTTGGCTTACGGCCTTATCGTAGCTCCGCAGCGTGGTCCGCTGCTGAAAGCCGCTGAACGCGAGGTCGAAAATGCTCTGCACGCCAGAACCCGTCTGCTTCCACTCTGCGTAGACTACGCGGCCATCGGGGGTCAGCGCCCAGGGCCGGAAAGGACCAGCCTTATCGACAGGTTCTCCCTGCACTTCCTTGAACCCGCTATCGCCGTCACGGAAAAGGTATTTCATTGCTGGCCTCCGGAAGCTGTTGGAGCGGACTGTTGCAGAGCAGAGCATACCAAATTCCCTGCTCGCGCAGGCGGTCTAATGGGGTAAATGAACCGGCAGCCTCCGCATCGATTGCCGATTCCATCTGTCTCTTCGACCGGACGAACGGCCTTCTCTTCACCGGCGATACTTACTATCCAGGCCCTATTTACATCTTCGGCACAGACTCCGACACCGCAGCTTTTCAGAAATCCATCGAGCGTCTTGCCAATTTCACTCCCCAGGTCCACATGATCCTCGGTGGACACAATGTGCCCGTAGCGCTGGCTTCCATCCTGCCTGAGTTGCCTCTCTGAATTGGAGCTAATTTGGCGTCAATTTGCACCGAACGTGCCGCGTGTATCATCCAACTCGCTCTATAAGTCATTTTTTGTCAATGACATCGAGGATGATTGCAACATGACATGGAGGAGGTCATCGCTTCGATCCCGATCAGGTCACCTAACACAATCTAAAAGCCTTGGATTGTATCCAACTGTCCGTTGTAATTCCCGGTTTCAGCCTGCACTCTAACTCGCATTGGTCATAGCTTCTTCGCTGGGCCTTTCACGGCTTCTGGTCTCCCCGACAGCCTTGAGGAAGGACCGCTTGCTGCTTTTTGTAACGAGATGGATATATTTCTCCGGCATGGCGGGCAGACGTTTGCCACGCAGCGCGAACTGCCGGGAACGAGTCAGAGATTGGCTCGGGCGCTATCTCAATTACACCTCAAATATGAGGAAATCCATCTGCAGGGTAACAATTGCAGATGCGTATCTGCGTTGGAACTCAGACAGGATTGCGCTTTTGTTTCGTAATTAGACAGCTTCTGAGTGACTTCTGAAACTAAAGGCCCGCAAGTATCTGACAGGAGCCAGATGCCCTTGAAAACGCAGGCTACACATAACTTTTTATTGACCCTTTGATAAACGAGTGTTACCTTAACCATGAATTTCGACCTTGCAATCCACAACAATCTACTCAGGTTTTACTTGACCAGTAGACGGGGCCATAGGGGCTATGCAGCCCGAAAATCCCAGTCCCCCAGAGCAGGGACATAAGTATGGACAACACGACTCTGCGGGGGACCATAATGACCGGAGGAAAAAATGCCGATCGGCGAGAAATCTCCAAACGGTCACTCCGTTGATGCAACCAACTTCCAAATTCCCGTTTCTCCAGACGAGAAGAAACCAATTACTATCCTGATCGCCGTCAGCCATGCGATTTTTCGGGATGGCCTGCGAGTTCTGCTTCAGATGGAAACCGACTTTGACGTGATCGGGGAAGCTTCCGATGGCGAAGAAGCCGTGCATCTTGCGGCCAGAATCCAGCCGGACATTCTACTGCTGGACATGATGATGCCGAAGCGAAACGGACTCGATGTCCTGCGGCAGCTGCGCCGCGCGAATCTTTCCGCGCGTGTGCTGATTCTTACTGCGGACGTTGGGAAAGACATCTCTGTGCAGGCTCTTAATTTGGGGGCGCGTGGAGTGATTCTGAATACGTCCACCAGCGCGATACTCTTTCGAGCTATCCGCAAGGTGATGGACGGTGAGTACTGGATCTCTCGGGAAAGCGTTGCGGGCCTGGTTGAGCGCCTGAAAACCTCCACGCAGAGAGCGGGCGTCCCGAGTCTCAAGTTCGGACTGACACCACGGGAACTCGAAATTGTTGTTGCGGTAGTTTCGGGATACTCGAATCCGGAGATTGCCGAAAAGCTTGCTCTGAGTGAACAGACTGTCAAGCACCATCTCACACATGTTTTCGACAAACTCGGTGTATATAGTCGAGTGGAACTGGCATTGTTCGCCGTAAACCATAACCTTGTCGAAAACGGAGCATGACGGCTGCCGGTAATTGCGAAGGCTGTAGCATCTACGGACAGTAACGGCCTTTGCAAGTTACCAATGCGGCATGCACCTGTTGCGCTGGGCTATTTGCATCCCCCAAAAGCCTACCCCTACTCCCCCATTCGTGGAGTGCCATTGTCGTGGCACTATGGGTCAAAATGATAGGGCACCATCTGGCTATTGTTTCTGTATCGCAGGCGCAGTAGCTTAATCATGCGTTCCAAAATAACATTCGCAACGCACGGTTCCCCCGGCTCCAGTCAAACTGCGATGAGGCTAAGCGAGGTATGCGTGCGTGTGTAACTCAGGATAAGGGTACAAACTCGGCCTTAATCGCCCGGGATTTGACTTCCAAATGAATCATGAAAAGCAGCGTGATGACAGACGTGCCCTGGATTACGCAATTCAAACTGCGCTGCGCTATCGCGTTCGTGGCGAACGAAACTGGCACGACGGAATGACTGAAACGATCAGCCGCATCAGCGTACTATTCCATGGAGAGCAAATGATTGAGCCGAATACGCCGGTGGAGCTGACTTTTACCCTGCCAATCAAACTGGCAGGCGAAGGAGGCGTAAAAGTGATGTGCCGGGGGGTAACTGAGACGTCGGAACAAGCTTCAATGATCTCAGTTCGGTTCTCACGCTTGCGTCTGCTTCGACCTTAACGCGGCCTGGACGAACGATAACTAATCGTTCCAAGGATGCGTTATTTTGGGCCCCAGTAACAATCGATTAAGCCTTCGCGCCTAACGACGATGGCATAGCGAATTCGATGCGCGACTGGTCTATTTGCCGTAATTCTGATTGGCAGTACTCATGCAATGCGGCCGTCACTTTTTTCAATGGTCGTGAATTGGTGAGGTCAGGATTTGTGCAAGGACACAGGTTGTTGATTCATTCTTGCTCGACTGATGCTTTGGTTCTTCTCCGTACTTGAATTCAACAGACCAGGCGCTGCATTGGCGGCGTTGGTATTGACGTGTTGTCAGGTGCGGGACTCATGGAACTGCGAGGGAGTTATGGAAAGATCGCTCTTCGTTTGTGCGGATGCAACATCCTGGGCTGCCGGGTTCATTCTCCCAGCGGCTAACAGGCGAATGCACGCGACTTCCATGAGCCGAAGGTCAGGAAACATCCCCGAACCATACCAATTCGCGCGTTGCGTCACGTTTCCCCTTGTTGTATTAAGGCAGCCATACCTCCGAGCTGCTACACCTGCTGCGGTCCACTAACCGTAGCAGGATACGAAGAAACATCCATGCCTTCAATATCTGTTGGGCTGTTCACATTTCTCCGTTGAATCTGAGTTGAGGTGTTGCCATGTGCTCTGTTGTAAGACTTCTAGCCGTTAGCGAAGATTCTCGTGCTTGCGACCTGATCAAGCATTCCCTGGAATCCGAAGGACATCAGGCGCTCTGCGTATCGTCGGTCGAGGAGGCAATCCACGCATTGAGCAGCGGTACCGATTGGAATCTTCTTTTGTACGACGCCAGCATTCGCCAGGATCCAGGCGCACTCTTCTCGCGTGCGCTGGAGCAGAGAATCAAAACAGAAAGTCTGTGTATTTTGACTGATACACGCGATATGTTCTGGGAAAAACACGCAGAGCAGTGGAATGTCCGTAATGTTCTCATGCGGCCGCTGCAGCGGCAGGATATGGAAAAGCTGATCTCGATCCCGGTCACTTCCGAGGAAATTTTGCAGAGCGACTCGGTGGAGGCAACACAGGAAGACGAACCTTGCGTGCTGGAAGAGTTAGGTTCCTGTGGCTTCTTTCTGGCGGCCAGTCCCACTATGCGGCGAATCTACAAGGAGATTCGCATTCTTGCATCCGTAGACTTTCCGGTGCTGATTCTCGGCGAGAGTGGAGTGGGCAAGGAAGTTGTCGCGAGGCTGCTGCACAAGCATCACTACCGCGCGAAAGAGAACTTCTTCAACATCAACACAGCCGCCATTCCGAGCGAGCTTCTGGAAAGCGAGCTATTCGGTTATGAGGCCGGTGCATTTACAGGAGCACTCAAGGCGAAGCTGGGAAAATTTGAGCTCGCGAATAAGGGCACATTGCTTCTGGACGAAATTGGAGAGATGAACCTGCAGATGCAGACAAAGCTTCTGCACGTGCTGCAGGATGGATCGTTCAGCCGGCTCGGCGCACAGTTTTCCACTCGTGTAGACGTTCATATTCTGGCCGCCACAAACGTGAATATGGAAGAAGCAATCGCTCAAAAGCGCTTCCGCGAAGACCTTTACTACCGGCTCAGCACCTTCACCATGACTATCCCGCCACTTCGTGAGCGCCGGGAAGAAATTCCTCTGCTCATCAAGCAGATGATTCTTCGAGGAGCTGCGAGCACAGGTCTTGAGCCATTTTCCCTGCGCGACAAGCTGATGGAAGCGGCCCTGGAGTATCACTGGCCCGGCAACCTGCGTGAGCTTCGCAACTTTGTGCATCGCCTGCTTGTGCTTGGAGACCAGGATGCGGCCTATGAAGGCCTCAGAGCGAAAACAAGGTCGAAGTTTGCGAATACCATCCAGTACACTCAGAGTTTTCCGGTTGCCAGCAGCCATTCAGGCATGAAGAGTGTTGTGAGCGACATGAAATATGAAGCCGAGGTGCGCATGATTAAGGAAGCTCTTTCGGCTTCAGGATGGAATCGCCGGCGTGCCGCGAACAACCTCAACATCAGCTATCGGTCGTTGCTGTATAAGATCCAACAGCACAAGATTTCCGCATAGTTGGCTGAAGGGTGGATGCGATTGCTTCATATCAGGTTATTCGTACCTGGGTACCTGGGTTAAGTGCAGCAACGTATAACAGCTCCTGTCAGCACAAAAAAGCGCCTGATCCAGAAGACTGGATCAGGCGCTTTTTGAACGGCTGCTGCGACGGCGCTACAAACCGCTTGGATCAACTAACAATATTGGTCAGACGAATGTTCGAGAAGCTGACCAGAAGTTTCCACACAAGGCCGGAGTCATCGCGGACGTAATTTTCTTGCCTGCCAATCGGATCGAGCAGGACTTAATGATCGGAGTGAATTGATTGCACTTGATGCGCGATGGCAACCTTGACTTTATTAAGGTCGGCATTCTCTTCCAGCTTAGCGACAATTCTCTCCGCAATTACCAATGAGGCTGTAGCGGCCGGAGACGGAACGTTGCAGACGTGCAGGATCGAATCCTGATAGACAAAGTGAAAATCGTCCAATAACTTGCCCGTGCTATCCAGCGCCTGAGCCCGCACACCGGAACCTCCAGGCTGAATATCCTGGTCGGTCAGACTCGGTACCAACTTTTGCAGGGCATGTGTAAAGGCCAGCTTGCTCCAGGAGCGGTAGAACTCCTCGAAGCCGCTCTGCCAGTACCTTGAAGCCATCCTCCAGAAGCCGCCGAACGCAAAAGTCGAGAATGTGTCCCCTACGTTGAAGGACGTTCGACTATAGCCCTCGCGCTTGAAGGAGAGCACTGCGTTGGGGCCCGCTTCGACGCCTCCATGAATGCGCCTGGTGAAGTGCACGCCCAGGAATGGGAACCGCGGGTCTGCAACCGGATACAGGAGCCCATGAATAAGGTGGTGCTTCGAAGGTACTAACTCATAGTATTCCCCGCGGAATGGCACGATGCGAAGACCAAGGCCGGCTCCGGCCATTTTCGCGATGCGGTCGCTCTGCAAGCCGGCACAATTCACAACGAAGCGCGCGCGCATGACGCCGCTGGAAGTTTCAAGAACAATGCCTCCCGGCTCGTGCGCGATGCGCTCGACTCCGGCACCGGTAAGAACCTCGCCGCCGCCCTTCTGGATGAGCTCCGCATACTTGGCCGAGACCATCTTGAAATCGGTGATGCCAGTGCCCGGCACGTGAATGCCCCGTATACCTGACGCATAGGGCTCTATTTCATGGATCTGCTGCGCATTGAGCTCCCGAAGGTCTGCCACACCATTTGCCTGTCCGCGGCGTAATAGCTCCTTAAGACCTGGCAGGTGACTTTCTTCCGTTGCGACAATGATCTTGCCACAAATTTCGTATGGAATCTCGTGCTCCTCGCAGAAGTCAATCATGGCAGCTCTGCCCGTGACACAAAGCTCCGCCTTTAACGAGCCGGGCTTGTAATACAAGCCCGAGTGCAGGACGCCGCTGTTATGGCCGGTCTGATGTGCAGCGACCCTGCTTTCTTTATCGAGGACGACGACATTCAGGCCGGGCATTTTGCGCTGGAGTTGTAGGCCCACAGCGAGCCCTACAATGCCAGCTCCAATAATCGCTACATCACAGCGTTGGTCATTCATAGAGAGTCGTCGCCATTACGACGTTGTAACTGCCATCTGAGATCGAATATTGAGATACTCGTGCAACCCATCGCGCCAGTCTGTAAATATATTCGCGCCGATAGTCTTGAGAGCTCGGTTTTCGAGGACAGAATATCGCGGACGAGGCACTTTTGCGGGAAACTCGCCGGGGCGGGCCTTTTCCAGACGAACCTTTGTGCCGGTGGCCTCGAATATCTCACGCGCAAATTCATACCAGGAGCAACTGCCCTCAGCAGTCGCATGGTAAAGGCCATAGCTGCTTGACCGGCTAAGCGTAACCAACTGCGTGGCTATTTGCACAGTTGGCGTGGGAGTAACGAACTCGTCGTCGACAACGCGGAGTTCATCACGCTCGCGACTCAGCTTCAGCATCAGCTCAACAAAGTTCAGCCCACCCTTGGCGCGGCATGGCTGCTGTCCATAGATGGCCGATACGCGAAGCACAAAGTGCTTTGTTGCAACTGCTGATGTAAAGTTCTCTCCGGCCAGCTTAGTGATGCCGTAAGCGTTTAGCGGAGCCGCGGCATCGGTCTCCACATAGGGAGCGCCTTTGTGACCATCGAAGACATAATCCGTGCTGATATGCGCTACCGTCGCACCTTCCCGCTGTGCAAACGTAGCTACGCTTTTCGCTCCGAGTGCATTGACTGCGAAAGCATCTCTGGGATCGGACTCGCATTTCTCGACGTGGTGCATGGCCGCAGTATTAACGATGAACTCCGGGCAGCAAACCGAGAGAACAGCTTCCACCGACGTAGCAGAATCCAGCTCGATATCGGAGTGCGTGAAGCCGAAAACCTCGTCGCCATTGCGCAAGAATGCGGCGACCACATCACTGCCGAGCTGCCCATTGGCTCCGATGACAGCAACTCTCATCTGCTCCCTCCGGCGATAGCGGGCAACATCACCGTCTCAGCGGAGCCTGACTTCTCAAGCTGTTTGAAGACATTGATGTTGTAATACTTCGGGTTGTCCCAGTCGCTGCACTTATCCATGTTGTTGATGAGGTTGCGCACGATTGACTTTACACTCTGGTGGGGATGGAAGCTCAGGATTGTCTCGGCCCGGCTAATCGAGACTTTGTAGTTCCGCAAATCCTTGATGCTGCGAATCTCAAGAGCGACCTTATGGTTGAGCTCTTCTTCGAGAGTGAGTTTCACCAGGTCCGCGACCTCACCCACGGTGTGATTGCCGGATGCGACATTAAAGATTCCGCTGATGGATTCGTTGGCCTCGATGGCGCGCGTGTAAGCCATGGCTGCATCTTCAATGCTGAGAAACGGGCGCCAGATCGCCGGGTCGTTGACGAAGATTGCGCCATCCTTCATGGCACATTTGAACATCGTGTTGATAAGCAGGTCATAGCGCATACGCGGGCTATAGCCCGACACCGTCCCCTTGCGGAGAGCAATCACGGAGAACTTGGAATCCACCATTTGCATAACGGCACGTTCTCCCTGCAGCTTCGAGATGCCATAAGGATAAGAGGAGTTGACCGGGCAATCCTCATCGAACAACTCATTCTCGGTGTAGCCGTAAACAGAGCAGGAGCTAGCGTAGATATAGCGCTTGACTCCAGCGAGCTTGGCTATGTAGGCCAGATAGGCCGGTGCCGACGCGTTAAATACAAAGTTCTTTGCCGGCGAAAAATCCGCCATCGGGTCATTCGAGAGGCCTCCCAGAAAAATCACCTGATCATAGCCGGAAAGGTCGGACGCGCGCAGGCTGAAGATGTCGCTCTGTAGGACCCCGACATTGCTCGGGAGATTATTGCCAAACCAGAACAGGTCTACAACGTCGATCTTGTAGCCGCGATCCTGAAGTTTGGGTATCAAGACGGAGCCTACGTATCCCGCGCCACCTGCGATTAAAATGCGCATACTATTTCACTCCTTCGGCAACAACTGCTTGTGGTTGGTAGATAATGTTCTCAGCAAACGGCGACGCGAGCCACTGACTCAATGACTGCGCATTAGCGTCCTTGGGGGAAACAAGGATGTCTGTAAGTGGCCAATCAATACCAATTTCCGGATCTTTGTAAGAGATTCCGGATTCTCCAGCCGAGTTGTAGATTCCTGTGCACTTGTATTGCACCTCGCACTCGTCAGTAAG
>JAATFM010000191.1 GCA_015655195.1 Terriglobales bacterium | reverse complement strand
GGTGAACAGCTAACAGTAAAAAAACCTGCTCCACCGCCCATGAAAATCATGGCTGAACACTTTTGCCGATTTCCTGTTTCCGACTTCATTCTGTACTCCCGCAACTGCTCGCTGTTTGCTGTCAACTGATAACTGCTGGCTGCCCCTCACACACTGGGCAGATCCTCGCAGGCGGTCTGGTTGAACTCGGTATGGAAGACGGTCAGCGCCCGCTGCATCATCTCCGCCTGGCGCTGCATCACGATCAGATCCAGCGTTCCCTGAATTACATCCTGATTGGCCGACTCGATTGCTCCCTCATGCACGGAGGCATCCTGCGACAGCACCGCCTTCACGTTCGGCGGTGCCGCGTAGCGGTTCGTGCCCTCGGGCTTGAGCTGGACGCCCGTGGGAAAGCTGAAGACTCCGACCGTCGCCACCACGCCGCCCGCGACCGAGACCGCGCCGCTCGCGCCCACCGAAACATCTCCCGGCGGCAACAGGATCGGCCTGCCGTTGACATCGAGGACCGGCTCGCCACGGCCCGTCGTCAGCCCGCCTCTCGCGGTGCGATGAAAGCCGCCGTCGCGGGTATAACGCACGCCGTCCGCGGTCTGAACGGCAAAGAAGCCCTGACCCTCGATGGCGAGATCGAGCGGATTGCCGGTCTGCTGCAAAGCTCCCTGCCCCATGTTGAGCAGGTCTCCACCAAGCAGTCCAAAATTATTTACGGTATGGCCCAGCTGCGAGTCGAGCGCATCCTGGCCTAAAAGAACGGAACGGAAATACTCGCGTTCGGCGCGGTAGCCCGGTGTCTGCGTATTGGCCAGATTGCCGGCCGCCGTATCGAGCGCCTGCGTCCGCGCCACCAGCCCCGTCAACGCTGCGTAATAACCGCTGCCCATCGGCACACTCTCCTTTTACGCGAAGGAGAAGTGCAGATGAATGACCGAAAGAGAGGCAGGGAAGATTAGAAGAAACTAGGGACGAGGGAACAGGGACAAAGAGAGTTTCGCGTGGACCTTGACGCTGGACTGTAGTTTCGTCCCTCGCCCCTGACAAAAAAATCCTCCGGCGCATGTGAGGGCGCGCCGGAGGAGAAAAAATAAAGGCCAGGGACAAGAGAATAAGGATGAAGAAAGTTTGGCGCGGACCTTGACGCTGGAGTGCTGTTCTGTCCTTGGTCCTTCGTCCCTATTCCTTCGCTACCGCAGGCCGTCGCAGATGATCGTTACGTCAAAGGGTGCGCCCTCGAAGGTGAAGAAGTGATGCACCCGGAATTCCGGCGACTGCACGTGAATGTTGTAGTCGCGGCCCGTGATCACCGCGGGAACCGAGAGGCCGCAGTGGCCAGCAAGGGTCGGCACGCGGGCCTTCCAGGCCCCGGCCAGCATATTGCAGATCTCGCCGAAGGCATCCCTCACCGTGTCGTCGAGCTCCGGAAACTCCATCCCCGTCATCCGCCCGGCCAGCAACTGCGCCGTGCCGGAATCGGAGCGAAATACGCAGGCGCCGCTGAAGAGCCCGCCAAAACCCACCACCGCCGTCACCGACTCCGGTTCGTAGGCCGCTGCTTCCTCGCCGGCGCGCAGGCACTGGCCCCCCATCATCGTCTGAAAAACCTCTTCCACACTTGCATCCAGATTCCGCGGGTCGGCAATCAGCTCTACGGATTCACGCAACGATACACCCATCGTTCCCTGCCCTTTCCTTGCCCTTTTCTCAAAGACCGTTCCGTGCCTCAGGCCGCCGTAAGCAGCGGCAAAACCCGTTCCTTGACCTGCTCGGCCGTGAACGGCTTGCGGATATAACCCACCGCGCCGCACTGAATCGCCTGCTTCACGTGCTCCTCGCTCGACTCGGTGGTAATCATGATGACCGGCACCCCCGGCGCAAGATTCTGCGCCTTTAACTGGCGCAGAAATTCGAGCCCGTCCATCACCGGCATGTTGATGTCGGAGAGGATCATGTCCACCTGCGCGCCCTTGAGCACTTCGAGCGCCTCGGCGCCGCTGCCGGCCTCGTACACCACCAGTCCGTCGTCAAGCCCCGCCTGCCGCAGCGCCCGCTCCACAATCTTCCTCATTACCGAGGAATCATCCACAATCAGCGTGCGAATCTCGCTCATGCCCAGGTTTCCCCTCCACAGAGCGTTTATCGGCGCACGCCGCTTATTCTTGAACGCGAGCTTTCCCATGCTGCGAAACTGCCGCCTCATCCTCCGATCGTCGCGATCACATCCTCCACATCCCCGGTCTCCGGAACCGGGCCGGCATCGGCCTTGCGCAGCATCCGCAGCCAGAGAAAGTCGTGTGCCCGCACCAGCTTTGCCCAGACAGGCTTCGACCGCTCGACGGCCTTGCCGAGTGCCCGCACCAGAGCCTCTTCGCTCACCGCCTCCACCAGCTCGACCGTCGGGTATTTGGCCCGCAGCATCCGTTCCTGCGCCGGCGCGAACTCGGAATCCGCCACCACGCCGCACTCGACCCGCAGGCCCGTCATCCGCTCGACGGCCAGCGCGAGCGCCGGGTCCAGATGGTCCTCGAAGCCCAGGTAGAGAACCTTTCCGCCGGCAAGTCGAACGGGCAGCGCGCCAAAGGCATCCACGAAGAGCCGCGGCACCAGGGCCGCGAGTTGGTCAGGATTCGCAAGCCCATTCTGCGATCCGGTCCGGAGCGCCGGGCAGCTCCACTGCAGGGCCAGCGCGCGCGTTACCATCTCTTCGCCTATCCCGTGCTGGCGCACCAGCCAGGAACCTAACCGCCCGCCATGCTCTTTCTGGCTGGCCAGTGCACTACGCAACTGATCGGAAGTAATCCACCCCTGTTCGAGCATCAGCAAGCCCAGCGGAATCCGGTGCCGGTGCGGAGCGCGCGCCTCGGACTGGCCCTTGCGCTCGCGCACCGCCGCCTCGCGCAGCCGCTCGGCTGTGCAGGCCGGCGAGCAGGTCCAGCCGCCTTCGAAGAGCGGCGTGCTCCGGTTGCGCCACAACTGCAGCCATCCGGTGCGGCACTGCGGGTTCGAGCAGCTTTCGAGCAGTCGGCCGCGTTTCGCCTGGCCGGTTCCAATGCCGGCCCCAATTTGTGTCTCGGGGCCTGTCTCGAAGGTCCGCGCTCCCGGCGCCTCGCGCTCGATTGCCCGGCGCAGAATTGCCGCGGGGGAGTCGGGAGCTATCGCACTCCGCCTGTTTAGAAGAGGCATCGAATTGTCTCCAGCCGCAGCCGCGGCTCGGCTACCTCGGTCACCCGCAGGCCGAAGTTTCCATTCACCAGCACCACATCGCCGCGGGCCACAATCTTGTCGGCCACGATCAGGTCCACCGGGTCCGCGATATGGCGGTCAAGCTGCACCACATCTCCCGGCCCCAGCTCCAGAAGCTCGCCGAGGGGAATCTCGCGGCTCCCAAAGCGTAGCGTCGCTTCCAGCTCCACATCGAGCAGAAGGTCGATGCCGGGGGGCACGCCGGAGCCCTGTCCCTGTCCCTGTCCCGTGCGTTCCGCCGGAGC